>JAJCXL010000205.1 GCA_029263435.1 Acidobacteriota bacterium
CGGTCCGCGGTTTGCAAGCTCGTCTGACGCCTGAGCTCTTCTCCCGAGACCGCGCTCAGCCGCGAGCGCAGCTGGTGAAGCGTTTTCTCCTGCTGCTCGGAGCGCTTCACCGCAAAAGCTTTCTCGAGTCGTTCCATCTCCTCTCGAAATCGGCGATACCGGCGAGCTTTACCCGCCTGACGCTTGAGGGAGTTCATCTGCCGAGTGATCTCATAGACGATGTCGTTGACCCGCATGAGATTTTGCTGCGCCGCCCCGAGCTTGAGCTCGGCCTGCCGGCGCCGGGCTTTGTCCTTCGTGATCCCGGCCGCCTCTTCAATGATGGCTCGGCGATCGGTCGGCTTTCCAGAAAGGACGAGCCCGATCTTTCCTTGCTCGATGATGGCATAGGCCTTCGAGCCGACGCCGGTGCCCATGAACAAGTCCTGTACGTCGCGTAGCCTGCTGACCACGCCGTCGAGGAGGTACTCGCTGACGCCCGTCCGATTCAAACGCCGGGTGACGAGGACTTCACCTTTCGCGTCGTGGCCGTTCGTCTCGCTCCTGGGCTGGTTCGGAATGACGACGTTGGAGACGCGGAGATTCACTTCCGCGAGCGACAGCGGAGCGCGCGATTCGCTGCCGTTGAAGATCAAATCCTCCATCTTCTGTCCACGCAGAGATTTGGCGCTTTGCTCTCCGAGAACCCAACCGATGGCGTCGGCGATGTTGCTCTTGCCGCAACCATTGGGGCCGACGACGGCGGTGACCCCTTCGTGGAACGTGAGCTCGGCTTTCTCGCCAAAGCTCTTGAAACCAGTGATATCGACCCGCTCAAGCTTCATAAATGACCCCTAGAAGCTGCGAAGTCTAACACAGCAATGGTGGCCAGCCAAGCATCAGATACCAGATATGGTGGGAAAGAGTGAATTGGACCCCAACATGCGGCGTCCGCTGGTGAAAAGCCCTCCGGTATGCTAATTTGGGCCGGTTACGGACGCTGCCAAACTCCGCCCAAAACAACAAATTTGGGTCAAATTCTGTCGAATACCTTATTTTCAGCGTCCCGACGACGCGATCGGCCCTCGAAAATAATGCGGATTCTCGACCGCTACGTTCTTCGCGAAGTCTTCCCGAGCTTCTTCCTCGGCGTGCTGGTCTTTACGTTCGTCATCCTGCTCAACGAGATCCTGCGATTCGCCCAACGACTGGTGAGCCAATCGGCGTCGATGGCCGACACGCTCGGGATCCTCGTCAATCTATTGCCGAGCGTGTTGTGCCTGACGATTCCGATGGGTTTCTTGCTAGGCGTTCTGATTTCTCTAGGCCGCCTCGCGGCGGATAGCGAGATCATCGCGATGCGGGCCGGCGGAGTCAGCCTCTACCGGCTGCTGGTCCCGATCTTGGTAGCCGCCGCCGTCGCGTGGGGCGCGAGCTCACACCTCATCATCAACGTCCTGCCGGACTCGAACCAACGGGTGCGTCAGCTGTTCTTCAAAGTGATGACCTCGCAAGCCGGCACCGAGATCCGTCCCCGAGTCTTCTACGATCGTCTCTTTCCGAACTTGATGTTCCTCGTGTTGGACACGCCCGCTGGAGCCAACCGATGGGAAAACGTGATTCTGGCAGACCTGTCGGACGCACGGTCGCCGCGTCTCACTTTCGCCGACGAGGGCGAGCTGTTAGTGGACGCGGAGCAACGCTCGGTCACTTTCCTTCTCAGAGACGCCGAGCTCCATCAGGTCTCCCAGGGCCGGCCCGAGGACTACCAACGGCAAGTGTCCAAGGAGATATTCCTCCCCCTCCCGACCGATACTTTTTTTCCACCGGAGGACATCAACGTGCCGCGAGGGGCGCGCGAGCTCGGACTAAGCCAGCTACGTGAGAAGCACCGAGAGACGGATCTACCGGTCTACCTGACCGAGATTCACAAGAAGTTCAGCATTCCGTTCGCTTGCTTCGTTTTTGGAGTTTTAGGTCTCGCTCTCGGAATTCGAAATCGACGTGACGGACGTTCGTGGGGCTTCATCGTCAGCCTCATGGTCATCTTCATCTATTACATCTTCATCGATATCGGAGAGAACATGGCCATCAGCGGGAGGGTCTCGCCGTTGATGGGGATGTGGGCACCGAACTTCGTTCTCGGAACCGGGGCGATCCTCCTGCTGGTCCGCGCCGCGCGCGAATCACATGGAAGCATTTTTCCGTTCCGAGCCCAGGTCGCGGAGTTTCTAACCAAGTTCCGACGTCAGCGGCCTGGGCCACGCCCCACGGGCCCGCGCACCGTCGTCGTGTTACGGATCCCGCGGATAGACTTGCGTTTCCCCAACACGCTCGACCGCTATGTCAGTCGTGAGTTCACGCGATTCTTCCTGCTGATCTTGGCCGCTCTCGTCAGCGTCTACGTCCTCGGGCTCCTCATCGACGTGATTGCCGACGCATTCGAGCACAGTATTCAAGGCAAGGTCGTGCTCGAGTACCTCCTGTTCGCCCAACCGCAGATATTTTTTCACATGCTGCCGCTATCGACCTTGATGGCGACGCTCGTGTGCTTCGCGATATTGACGAAGACGAGCGAGGTGACGGCCGCGAAAGCGGGCGGAGTCAGCCTCTATCGCCTGGCGATCCCGGTCATTCTCCTGGGCATCGCAGCGAGCGCGGGGTGTTTCGCGCTCCAGGAATACCTTCTTCCTTACGCGAACCGGCGGGCATCGGAGCTCCGAGACGAGATCAAGAAGCGGCCCGTATCCACTTACAATCTCCTCAACCGACAGTGGATGATGGGCGAGGGGCAAACGCTCTACAACTACGCCTACTACGATCCGACGACCAAGAAGTTCAGCGGACTTTCGGTGTACCGGTACAAGACCGAGCCATTCACGATCACCGAGCGCGCCTACTCACAAGAAGCTTCCTGGGAGCCCGAGATCGGTGGGTGGCTGTTTCGAGTGGGATGGACCCGAAATTTCGACGAGAGCCGGCAGATCGAGAAATTCGAGACGCTCGCAGTACACGACATGGAGCAACCGTCCTACTTCGTGAAGGAACAGAAGCAATCAGACCAGATGACTTATCTGGAGCTGAGTCGCTACGTCGAGGATCTGGAGCGCTCGGGCTATGACGTCATCCCCCTCCGGGTCGCGCGCCAGGCCAAATTCTCGTTCCCGTTATCCGCGATGGTCATGGTTCTCATCGCGGTTCCGTTCTCTTTTGCCCCCGGCAAGAAAGGCGCGCTCTACGGCATCGGGATCGCGATCGCGATAGGCCTCGCCTATTACGTGACCACGCGCATCTTCGCGTTCATGGGCGAGACCGCCATGCTTCCGCCGATGATTGCGGCGTGGGCGCCCAACGCCCTGTTCGGCGTTGCGGCGCTCTACGGCCTGTTCAACGTCCGGACCTGAGAATGTCTGGCCCGTAACCGTCCCAAGAGAAAAGACTCGAGTCGCTTTAGACTCTAGCCCGCCGCTTTCTTGAGAGCGTCAGCTTTGTCCGTGCGCTCCCAAGTGAACTCCGGCTCCGTCCGACCGAAATGACCATAGGCGGCCGTCTTCTGGAAAATCGGACGCCTCAGATCGAGGTGAGAAATGATCTCTTTCGGCGTGAGCAAGAAGTTATCGCGCACGAGCGAGGCGATCTTGGTGTCGTCGATCTGTCCCGTGCCGAATGAATCAACCATGACCGAGACCGGATCCGCGACGCCGATCGCGTAAGCGAGTTGAACTTCGACCCGACGCGCCAGCCCCGAAGCCACGATGTTCTTCGCGATGTAGCGGGCCATGTAGGACGCCGACCGATCCACTTTCGTGGGATCCTTTCCCGAGAAAGCGCCGCCGCCATGGCTTCCGACTCCGCCATAAGTATCGACGATAATCTTCCGACCCGTCAGGCCACAGTCACCCTGCGGTCCTCCAACGACGAAACGACCGGTAGGGTTGATGTAGTACTTGGTGTTGTCGTCGAGCAACTCGGCCGGGATTACGTTCTTGACGACCTGTTCCGTGATCTCTTCGCGGAGCGTCTCCATCTTGATGAGGTTGCTGTGCTGGCTCGAGATCACGACGGCGTCGACTCTGACCGGGCGGGTGCCGTCATATTCGATGGTGACCTGACTCTTTCCGTCGGGTCGAAGATAGTCGAGCGTTTCGTTCTTCCGTACTTCCGATAGACGCCGTACGAGCTTGTGGGCGAGCATGATCGGCATCGGCATGAGCTCTTCGGTCTCATCGCAGGCGAAGCCGAACATGAGACCTTGGTCTCCGGCACCGCCGGGATCGACTCCCATGGCGATATCGGGAGACTGCTCGTTGATAGTGGACAACACCGCGCAGGTCTCGTGATCGAAACCGAACTTGGCACGGGTATAGCCCACGGTCTTGATCGTTTCTCGAACGATTTGTGGCAAATCCGCGTAAGTTTTGCTCGTGATCTCTCCGGCGATGATGGCGATGCCGGTGGTAACCATCGTTTCGCAGGCTACGCGTGAAGTGGGGTCCCCACTGATGAGCGCATCCAAAATGGCATCGGAGATCTGATCGGCGATTTTGTCCGGATGTCCCTCGGTGACTGACTCCGATGTGAATAGATGGGTACCGTCGCGGCTCATCCAAATCCTCCTAAGTGGGAATGTCGTTTGGCAAAACTAGCATTGTAGACAAAAAAGCTCGCTCATAGCAATGGGGCCTCAAAGCCCTACTGAACGGCGCTGGAGACTTGATCTGATTTCTGGTTTTGAGGTTCAATCACGCCGGTGCGAGTGAAAGGACAACAGGGATTCGGCGGCGTGCGATGCGCGGCCCACCGACCGCCGGCGGAATGAGGCGCCTGCCGACGCCAGTTCGCGGCTCGAGTGGAACAGAGCCCGCCAAGCTTCCGGGACCCTCCGAGGTTGCGGTCGCCGTCTTGTTGTTCGCGCTCGCCACCCTCATCCTGAGCTACCCACTCGCTTTTGCGCCGGCATCGTTGTCTCGACTCGACAACGGAGATGCACGTCTGAACGCCTGGGCCATGTCTTGGGTCTCCCATCAGCTCGTGACGGACCCGCTCGCGTTGTTCGATGCGAACACGTTCTATCCGCTTCAGAAAACGCTCGCCTTCTCGGAACATCTCACCCTTCTCGGGGCGCTTGCATTTCCGCTTCTGAGCTTGACCGACGACCTCGTCCTCACGAACAACCTGCTCCTGCTCTTCTCGATGTTCGCGACCGCGCTGGGTATGTATTTACTCGGCTTCACGCTGACTCGGAACCACTACGCCGCGCTCCTCGCAGGACTGTTGTTCTCCTTTGCACCCTTTCGGTTCAACCGGTTGCCCCACATTCAGATTCAGCTCTACGCGTTCATTCCGCTGATGCTCGCCGGACTCCACCTATTCTTACTCACGAGGCGCCGACGATGGCTCGCGCTCGCGGCGGGCGCCTTCGTCCTTCAAGCGCTGGCTGGAACCTATCTGGGCGCCATCGCGGCAATCGGGTTGGCGGTTGCGATGGTGACGCTTGTGCCCACGGCATCGCTATCCTGGCGAGACCTGTCCCGCCTGGCGGTGGCTTTCGGATTGTCCGGTCTCGTATTGGTCCCTTTTGCTCTCCCCTATCTCTGGGTGCATCACGAGCTCGGAGTCGAATGGGAGCTCGCGGGCTTGGGCTCTCTTTCCGCGACTCCTGAAGCCTATCTTTCGTCCTCGTCTCATCTCTATCGGGTCTTGACCGAGTCCATCACCTCCCCGGAGGGGCGGACCGACTACCTGTTTCCAGGCTTCACATTGTTGGTGCTGGGTGCGATTGGAGCGGCTTCGCTGCTCAAACGAAACGGTGGCCGTCCGACGGCTCTTTGCTACTCCGTCATTCTCGTCGTCGGTGTGGTGTTGTCGGTGGGACCGATGACGCCCGTCCATCCTTTCCTCTACGAGAACGTCGTTTTCTTTCGAGGGCTGCGTGCCTTGACCCGGTTCGGGCTGCTCCCGCTGTTGAGTCTCTCCGTCTTTTCCGCCATCGGCGCCGCCACCTTGCTCGATCGCCTCGGGAGTACCGGCTCGAAACGGGCGTTGACCTTGGGGCTGGGAGTGTTCTTCGCTCTCGAATCAACGGCGATTCCCTATCGTTTGGAGCCTCACCGGGACGAGCCGCCGGAAGTCTACCGCTGGCTCAAGGATCAAGAGCCGGGACCGTTCGTGGAGCTGCCGTTCAAGGTCGTCGACACGCGCTACATGTTTTGGGCCCGTCATCACGGGTTTCGCAAGACCTTGAACGGCGATAGCGGTTTCATACCGCTATCGCATCAATGGATGAAGGTCGTACTCGGAAGATTTCCATCACC
>JAJCXL010000206.1 GCA_029263435.1 Acidobacteriota bacterium
CTCGTCGACGATCTTCGTCTCGCCGTCTGCGAATGCCTTCGCGACGGGCGCGAATCGCGCCGCGAGCTCAGCGTCGTCGCTCTGCTCCGCTAGCGCCTCGGCCCAGTACATCGCCAAGTAGTAATGGCTCCCGCGGTTGTCGATCTCGTTCACTTTGCGAGAGGGCGACTTGTTGGTCGAAAGGAACTTGGCGTTGGCGCGGTCGAGCGCCTTGCCCAATACGCCCGCCTTGGCGTTGCCGGATTTCTCGGCAAGGTCTTCGATCGACACCGCGAGCGCGAGGAACTCACCGAGCGAGTCCCAGCGCAAGTGTCCCTCGGCGACGAATTGCTGAACGTGCTTCGGTGCCGAGCCGCCGGCTCCGGTCTCGTAGAGGCCGCCGCCAGCGAGCAGCGGCACAATCGACAGCATCTTCGCGCTCGTACCGAGCTCTAAGATCGGGAACAGGTCGGTCAGGTAGTCTCGCAACACGTTGCCGGTGACGGAGATGGTGTCCTCGCCCTTCCGGACGCGCTCGAGCGTTGCCTTCATCGCATCGACCGGCTCCATGACCCGGATGTCCAGGCCATCGGTGTCGTGGTCCTTCAGGTATTCGTTCACTTTCGCGATGAGGCTCGCGTCGTGCCCACGGTTCTCGTCGAGCCAGAAGATCGCCGCAGAGCCCGTCGCCCGTGCGCGGCTGACCGCAAGCGCAACCCAATCGCGGATCGCCACGTCCTGGGTCTGAGACATTCGCCAGATGTCGCCTTGCTCCACGCTGTGTTCGATCAGCACGTTGCCGCCTGCATCGCTGACGCGCACGGTGCCCGCGGCCGGAATCTCGAACGTCTTGTCGTGGGAGCCGTACTCCTCGGCCTTCTTCGCCATCAGGCCCACGTTGCTGACGTTGCCCATGGTGGTCACGTCGAATACCCCATGCGCGCGGCAGTCGTCGATCACGGCCTGGTAGATACCCGCATAGCAGCGGTCGGGAATCATCGCGAGCATGTCGTGGAGCTCGCCATCGGGTCCCCACATCTTGCCCGAGGCACGCAGCGCGGCGGGCATCGATGCGTCGATGATGATGTCGCTTGGTACGTGCAGGTTGGTGATGCCCTTGTCCGAGTTCACCATGGCCAACGGCGGACGCGTCTCATAGACGGCCTTCAGATCGGCTTCCACTTCCGCCTTCTTGTCCGCGGGCAGGTCGGCGATGCGCTCGTAGACGTCTCCGAGTCCGTTGTTCGGATCGACACCGATCTCGTCGAAGAGCGCGGCGTGCTTCTCGAACACGTCTCGGTAATAGACGGTGACGGCGTGGCCGAACATGATGGGGTCCGACACCTTCATCATCGTCGCTTTGAGGTGCAGCGAAAGGAGCACTCCCGCCTCCTTCGCCTCGTTGGTCGCCTTCTCGTAGAAGGCGCGCAGCGCCTCGCAGTTCATCACGGCCGCGTCGATGACCTCACCTTCGAGGACGGGAACCTTCGGCTTCAGTACGGTCACCTTGCCACTCTCGTCGGTGAGCTCGATCTTCACGTCGCCCGCGCTTCCGATGACCGTCGACTGCTCGCTCGAATAAAAGTCGCCGTCCTGCATGTGGGCGACATTGGACTTCGAGTCCGAGCTCCATTCGCCCATCGGATGCGGGTGGGCCTTCGCGTACTGCTTGACCGGTCCAGCGACGCGTCGGTCCGAATTGCCTTCGCGCAACACGGGGTTGACGGCGCTGCCCAGGGCCTTCGCGTATCGATCGCGAATCGCCTTCTGCTCGTCATTCTCCGGCTCGTCCGGAAAGTCCGGCAGCTCGTAGCCCTGCGACTGGAGCTCCGCGATGGCGGATTTCAGCTGCGGGATCGAAGCGCTGATGTTTGGCAGCTTGATGATGTTCGCCGCAGGTGTCTTGGCGAGCTCGCCGAGCTCCCCGAGATCGTCGTTCTGCCGCTGTGCGTCAGTTAGCTTCTCCGGAAAATTGGCGATAATCCGGCCCGCGAGCGAGATGTCGCGGGTCTCGACGTCGACGTTGGCGGCCGCCGAGAACGCCTCGACGATCGGAAGAAAAGAGTGGGTCGCCAGCATCGGCGCTTCGTCGGTAATCGTGTAAATGATCTTCTGCTTGCTCATGGACGGCTAGTCGTTCCTATCGTTGTCGAATTGCCAAACCTGCCACGCGGTCGCGAAGAAGGCTGGGATCGTTGCGTTGTTTCGGGGCTGCGAGACTCGGTACGAAGGTACCGCGCATCGTCCCGAGAAAGTGGCGGAACCGCCGGCACCTGTCTACGGCTGCCGGCCGCGCCAATGAGAATTCTACCCGAATCCGCACCCAAGTGACAGCTGGACCGCGAAAAGGCATAGGACGGCTGGCAAACGGGCTCACTTGCGACGACTAGCTCGCGGGGACGTCATTTGTTGATCACTCCCTCATCCAAAGGAAGGTCGTTCCGAGACTCTAAAGGGCTCGACGCGCGACGTCCCCGTAGAACGTCTGTCAGGCGAGATGACGACCACATCGCCGAAGCCTCTCGTCGCCTCCGAAACGCCTTTCGGACCCGGCAGTACAGCCGACCGACCGAGGTGTCGTACGTTCAATGGGTCCGCCGCTTCATCATCTTTGATGGTAAGCGCCACCCAAGCATCATGGGAGCAGCGGAAGTGACCGCGTCCTTGTCGTACTTGGCCACCCAGCGGAAGGTCGCCGCCTCGACACAGAACCAGGCTCTCTCGGCCATCTTGTTTCTCTATAAGAATGTCATCGGGATCGAGCTTGACTGGATGAATGACATCGTTCGCGCCCAGAAACCTTCGAGGCCCACGCCGACGTCAGTACAACCACGATCTCCACCCACGTCCTGTACCGCGGAGGCAAAGGCGTCCGGAGCCCCCTCGACCGCCTCCACTGATTTGGTGCGCCACCCTCTCGCCGCCCATTTCGACGAATGTCACGCTATCCAGCAGACACGCTGCATAACACCCTGCTACGGTCATCTCGGACTCAGCCAAAACCCAGCGACTACAACGGTTTGCAGCATGCATCCGGAAACCCCAAAAGGCGTTTTATCCAGACCCACACAATCCGCTATCCTAGGTCTATATATTTATTGTTATGTGGGCAGTACACCATGGCCGTCGAGCAAGTCAGAACGGGTGTGCTGAGCGCGATTGAGTAGTCATGAGTTTCAGTATGACGTCCATCACCGTCGATGGCACGCTCGCGAATCCCTTCGTGGCACTCGCCATGGCCATATTGTGCGCCGCTTCGTTCTTCGTGGCCTATCGATTGTTCAGGGGACCATACGTTCCTCGAGTACTCCTACCGTAAGGACTTGGCTTGGTACTTCTTGTTGTCTTTCCAGAAGGCTGGATCCACCTTCTGACGAACTTGCTTTACATGCTTTACAACCTCGACGGAT
>JAJCXL010000207.1 GCA_029263435.1 Acidobacteriota bacterium
AGAAACCAGACCTTCACCGCGTCCGCGGCGTTCGCCGCCATGTATCGCACGGCGGCGCGGCCCGCCTCGGCATCCGAGAGAAGGATCATCTCCTGCTCGCCCGGCAAGTTCAGCTTCGCGCGCGGCGCGTGAGTGATGAGAGGTCCCGCGGCAGCCACGTGTGGCGCCTTAGGGTTGGACTCCGCCGCCGCTCGCAAAGACCACGACCACGGAAAGCCGCCGACGTCGAAAACGCTCGTCACCCCGGAGCACAAGTAAGAGCGGTAGTAGCGATCGGGGTTCGCCGCGAGCTGAGCTTGCATCTCGTCGAACGGATGGATGTCTCTCAGGTCGAGCGTGTCCGGCCGTCCCTCGAACCAACCCGTTTGAGCGAAGTGGACATGTGCGTCGACGAGGCCGGGAAGAATCCAGGAGTCGGGAGGAAGTGTGATCTGCTCGGCGTCATCGGGAATCGCGCAAGCGCGCTCGGCTCCGATACACACGATCTCGCCGTCCTCGATGACGACGCGAGCGTCTCGCAGCGGAGCACTTCGGGTCCCGTCGAACAGGTGCGCGGCCTCGAGAACGAGGGTTTGGGCCGAGAGTGCGCCGGCCTGGAGTGCGGTCGCGACCAGAACAAAGGCCCGACAGGCGTAAAGCGTTCGCATGAATGCCCCCTCCGTCTCGCGTCGTTCCGACGCGGGTCGAAGATGCGATTATACTTATCCTCGCTTCTCGAGGAGGTTCTCTCATGTCGACACGGACGACGTTCGGCTTCGCCGCCATCATCACCTGCGCCACCGTAGCTCTCGTGGCCATCAGCACCGCCGCGGTCGCGCAAGACGACGCTCGGGTGGCGCAGCTCAAGGTAGACGCCGGTCGCGCCGTAGACGCGCGTGCGAAGTTCACCCAGCAGATGGTCGATCAGATCTTCAGCTACGGAGAGCTCGGCTTCCAGGAGTTCGAGACGTCGAAGTACCTGGTAGGCGTCCTCCGCGAGAACGGATTCGAGGTCGAGGAAGGGATCGCGGGCATTCCTACCGCGTGGGTCGCGACGTGGGGATCCGGCAAGCCGGTGATCTCACTTGGCACCGACCTCGACGACATCCCTCAGGCATCGCAAATGCCTGGCGTCGCGTGCCACACGCCGATCGTCAGCGGCGCGCCCGGGCACGGCGAAGGCCACAACTCCGGCCAGGCCGTCAATATTACTGCCGCTCTCGTCGTGAAAGAGATCATGGAGCGAGAAGGCCTTCCCGGAACGATTCAAATCTGGCCCGGCGTCGCCGAAGAGCTCGTCGCGACGAAGGCCTATTACGTCCGTGCCGGCGTCTTCAAAGACGTCGACATCGTCTTGTACTCACACGTCGGGTCGAACCTTGGCACCGGCTGGGGCATTACTCCCGGTACCGGACTCATCTCCGCCCAGTTCGAGTTTCGCGGCCGTAGCGCCCATGCCGGCGGAGCCCCGTGGCGCGGACGAAGCGCGCTCGACGCGGTGAACTTGATGGAGGTCGGCTGGAACTTTCGCCGCGAGCACATCCGGCCGCAGCATCGATCCCACTCCGTCATCGTCGACGGCGGTGACCAGCCGAACGTCGTCCCACCCACGGCCTCGATCTGGTTCTATTTCCGTGAGCGGAATTACCCTCAGATTCTCGAGCTATTCGAGACCGCGCAAGAAGTGGCGAACGGCGCCGCGATGATGACCGGCACCGAGCTCGAGAATATCCGCATCATCGGCTCGGCGTGGCCCGGGCATTTCAACAAGACCATCGCCGAGACCATCCACGGCAATATCGGCCGAGTCGGGCTCCCCGTCTGGACCGAGGACGACCAGATGATGGCGAAGTCCGTCCAAGAAGAGGTCGGCGGCGAACCAACAGGCCTCGCGACTGAGACCGGCCCCCTTCGTCCCGCGCTCACCGAAGAACAACGACGGGCCGGCTACGCGGATGACATCGGCGACATCTCCTGGAACGTGCCGACGGCGACCTTGTCTTTCCCGTCCAACATTCCCGGACTCCCCGGTCACAACTGGTCGAACGCCATCGCGATGGCAACCCCCATCGCGCACAAAGGAGCGACCGCCGGAGCGAAAGTGCACGCGATGACCATGCTCGACTTCTTGATGAAGCCCGAGCTCATCGAGCAAGCGTGGGCCTACTTTCGCGACGTGCAGACGAAGGACTTGAAGTACACGCCTTTCATTCGACCCGAGGACGAGCCCGCCATCGATCGCAACCGCGACATCATGGCCCGCTACCGCGAGCAGATGAAGCCGTTCTACTTTCAGCCCGAACGCTATGAGACCTATCTCGAGCAGCTCGGGATCGAGTACCCGACCATCCGCCGGGGCGGCGAGTGCTCGGTGCAAACACCATCGAACTGAGATCCATCCGCCACTCGCTACTCTCTACTGCGAGGATAGAGTCGTCCGGGGTCGCTCGATCCCCACGATTTGGACCGCGCCATTGCGGTCGCGAAGACTCACGACGACCGGCTCGCTCCAATGCGGGAACTCCGGATGCCGGGTCTCGATCGAGGCGATCGTGTAGCGGTCGCCCGCGTCGTCTCGGGGGCCCCAAGCCGCGGCCGGGATGACCACCCGTGGCTCGTCGAGCCGGACGGCGGCGTTTTCGAACGTCAGCTCTCAGCCCGAGGGTGTCGTGCTCACGCTGAACGCGTCGAGAGGGTTCGTGGCCACGATCCAATGTTTCACCACCTTGTCCCGACGCTGGATAATGACGTCTCCGAGGTAGCGCTCGGATTCCGCGTCACCGATCCGTGCGTCCG
>JAJCXL010000208.1 GCA_029263435.1 Acidobacteriota bacterium
AGGGTCTCCATCGCCGTCTTACGGTCATACTCCTTTTCCGAGTCGCTCAGCTCGTCATAAGGAACCAGGCCGGGGTGGGTCTTTTGGGTGTCGTTTCTCTCCTCGCCCCAAGTCCAGCCTTCCGACATTCGCTGAACGGCCCAGTGATCGTGAGTGCTCTCAGCGAGGCGTTCGGTCAGGCCGAGAAGATCGTCTTCCAGTCGAACGTCCGAAGTGTCTATGGGTCGAGGTTGATAGTCCATCATCGCCTTCCTTTAATCATGTGAGGCTTGTCTTGGGTACGGCGTACGGGCCAGTCGCCCTCTTTGCTGCGAGGGCATAGACCGCGCGCCCTTCTCTGAGGTATTTCCGCTCGAAGTTCGTTCCGACGAGCTCGTCGTCGCGAGCGGCGGAAAGGGGCTCGAACGTCGTCCGCGAAAGTCCACTCGCGGCAATGACCTTCTCGATGTGATGGTAGTAACCCTCGTGATCCGTCACGATCCGAAGCGTTGCTCCCGGAGCCAACTTCGTCGCGATCCGCGCGACGCTCTCCCGTTGCACGAAGCGGCGCGGATGATGGCGCCTCTTCGGCCAGGGATCGGGAAAGTAGATATGAATCGCCTGAAGCGAGGCGTCTTCGAGGTAGTCCTCGCGCAGAAGCTCTCCCGCTTCCGCGTCGATCACGCGCGCGTTGTCGCGACGTTGCCGACGCAGCCGGTCGGCGGCGAGACGCCAATATCGCTTCGTGTACTCGACTCCGATGAAGTTGACGTCGGGCCGACACTCGGATTCACGGGTTAGGAGTGTCCCGGTGCCGGAGCCTATCTCGAGCTCGAGCGGGCGCTCGTTTCCGAACAGTCCTTGGCTCGAGATTGGCCGCGGGAGCTGGTCCAGCCGAAGGCCGTAGCCGGAGGCGACCAGCTCGCGTCCCTTTCTCATTCCTCCTCGTCCCATAGCGTTGTCCGATATTGTTGCCTCGGAACGTTCATGTTACGCTAGGACCCGTATTTGTTCGTACCCGTCTCGTCTAAAGGGTCCGACAAAATCCAAGCGTGAAAGCCTGTAAAGGCTGAACGGCTTCGAACGTTCCGCCTACCAAACAAGAGGAGATCATTTGTGACCGAAAAGACTGCGGAGTTGCGCGCCGTTGCCTCGGACGGTGGGATCGATTGGTGGACGACCATCCCTTTTGCGATGGTGCATTTGATGGCCTTCGCCGTGTTCTGGGTAGGTGTAAGTCCCGTTGCGGTCGCCGTCTGTCTCCTGCTCTACTGGGTCCGGATGTTTGCGATCACCGGCTTCTACCATCGCTACCTCTCCCATCGGAGCTACAAGACGTCGCGCTGGTTCCAGTTTCTCTTCGCTCTCGTCGGAAGCTCGTCGGTTCAAAAGGGGCCCCTGTGGTGGGCGGCGCATCATCGTCATCATCATCAGTACTCCGATCAAGACGAGGACGTCCATTCGCCGATAAAACGCGGCTTCTTCTACTCGCACGTCGGCTGGATCTTCGCCCGTAGCAACAGCCCCACCCGGATAAAATTGGTCCCTGACCTCGCGAAATATCCTGAGCTCGTGGTGCTGAACAAATACGACGTGCTCGTACCGATCTTGCTGGGGACTTCCTGCTTCGGACTCGGGGTATTGCTCCAAACCTACGCGCCGTCGCTCGGAACCTCCGGATCCCAGATGCTCATCTGGGGCTTTTTCGTCTCCACGGTTCTTCTCGTCAACGCAACGTTCACCATCAACTCCCTCTCCCATATCTTCGGGAAAAGACGCTACGAGACGACGGATACGAGCCGAAACAACTGGGCACTCGCGCTGCTGACGATGGGCGAGGGCTGGCACAACAACCACCATCACTACGCGACCGCAGCTCGTCAGGGCTTCTACTGGTGGGAGATCGACATTACCTATTACGGACTGGTGTTGTTGAGCAAGCTAGGCCTGATCTGGGATTTGAAGAAAGTGCCCGCGCACATTCTCGATGAGGGCCGGGTCCAAGCCGGTACCGAGGCCGCCGCCGCCTAGATCTAGGCTTTTGGTACGAGGTCGGAGCCGCTCGACCTGACGTGAACGTCTCGCTGCGGAAACGGGATCTCGACGCCGTTTTTTCTGAATGCCGCATCGATCGCGTAATTCAGCTCACTCTTGAGCAAGTTGGTCAAAGGCGGCTCGTCGGACCACACCAACAGCTCGAAGCTCAGGGATGAATCCGCGAACTCGAGGAAACGGACCTCCGGAGCGGGGCGGGCGAGAACGCCTTTTTTCGAACGTGCCACGTCATAGAGCACTTGGGTGACGAGCTCCACGTCCGATCCGTAAGCAACACCCACCGGGACGTGAACGCGCACTCTCGGGTCGCCGTGAGACCAGTTGATCACGGTCTGGTTGATGAACTCGGAGTTGGGCACGATGATCGAAATGTTGTCATTGGTGATGATCGTCGTCGAGCGAAAGTTGATGCTCTCCACTTGGCCCTCGACGTTCTCCACCGTAACGCGGTCTTTGAAGCGGATCGGTTGCTCCAGTAGGAGCACGACGCCGGAGACGAGGTTGTTGACGACGTTTTGGAGACCGAACCCGATACCTATCCCGAGGGCACCCGCGACGACGGTCAAGGCGGTGAGGTCGACGTTCAAGACTTCCAGTGCCACCGCGATGCCGATGATCCAGATCAGATACTGCATGAATCGGAGCAACACGTAGCGCGGGGCATCCTCGACTTCTTTCAGCAAATAGCTCTGGAGCACTTTTCTCGAAGAGCGCGCCAGGAAATGCGTGGACACGAGCGTCACTCCGAACATCAGGACGTGTAGAGACGTGATCGGGTTTCCCCCGAGAGAGAACAGCTGGAAGTCCAGCACCTGACGTACGTAGCCCAGCCAGCTCATGGGCTCAACATCGACAGCGCCGCGTCTCGCACGACGATGAACGCGTCATCGAACGGCGCGATGAGCTCGAAGTGTCCGGCTTCGTCGAGGACCGTGAGCTCGACCTCGTCTCCCGCTTTGGCGCCGGCCGCCGCGTAGGCACGCCCGAACGCGACCGGAACGATCGGGTCCCGCGCGCCGTTGATGAGGTGCTGACGGGTGCCGGTCGGTAGGAGCTCGATGGGCGACGTTTTCGGGTAACGGTCGGGAACGTCTCGCGGGGTGCCACCGACGAGCTGTGCCGCCATGTCGCCGCAGACGCCCTCTTCGAGCGCGCGTTTCAGATCATCGACCCCGGCGAGAGAGATAACTCCCGAGAGGGGAAGGGGGTCGTCGCCCGAAAGGACGGGGTCTCGAAGCTTCGCCCTCGCGCCCAGCCAGAGCACGAGATGGCCGCCCGCGGAATGTCCCAGCGCCACGACCCGGTCGAGATCCAACGGATAGGTCTTCTCGAGCTCACGAAGGTAGTCGACGCCCTCGGACACGTCTCGAAACGTCCCGGGCCAGCCTCCTCCCGGATCGCCGACGCGGCGATATTCGAGGGTCCAGGTCGCGACCCCCGCTTGGGTCAGCGCGGCGCTCAACGCGCCAATGTGATCGATGTTGTAGAGCGAGCGCCAGCATCCGCCGTGCACGACGACGACCACCGGGGCTTTGGTGGCGCTCGCCTTTTCCGGGAGACGAAGGTCGCCGAATTGAAGCGGATCGTCTCCGTAAGGGATGCGCGCCGTCGGTGCGCGATTCGGCAGCCGAAGGATCTCTTCGACGTCGATGAGTTCGGGTTGCAAGCTGAGGACTCCTATCGTGGCCCAGGCCATGAGCTTCACTGAATTCATGTCGCGAGTCTTCGGAGGGTGTCGTCGTCGAGTCGATGTCCACCCGGAAATTCCGTTTCGGTGAAAGGCACGGCGTGGCGTGCGAGCCGAAGGCGTTGCTCCTCACGTTGGGTTTTGGGGAATAGCTCGTCCCGGGTGCCGCAAACGAGACTCAATCGCAGCGAACGCAGCGGGGCAAGGGAGGTCTCGTCGTCGAGCTCCGGGGGCAGCGCCTGACCCCATAAGACCAGATGATCCACCGAGACCGCGCCTCGGACGGCCCAGCGAGAGGCGGTCGCTGTTCCCTGAGAAAAGCCCAACACCGTCACTTGGACGGCGCTCCGAGAGACCAGCTGGAAGATCTGGTCGTGAAGCAGGTCCAAGTAGCGCACGTAGTCCGCCATCTCGTGGTCGCGATCTTCTTTGGTCATCCACGAGGCGCCGACCGTTTTGTGATCCTCATGATAGAAGCGTGAGAGCCCTTCGGGCGCGATGACCAGACGCCTTTCGTGCTCGAGGGCGGAAGCGCTTCGGATGAACTCGGAGGCGAGCTGGCCGTAGCCGTGGCACACGAACCAGACGCTATCGAGCTCACCCTCGATTTCGCCCAAAGTGAAATAGCGGGCGGTACGGGGCACGACCAGCTGATGTTCGAGCTCTTTCATGGACAGCCACATTCTAAGGGAGTGTCGCTCTCACGACGACCGCCAGCCCGTTTTTATTGGACGTGGGCGGAGAGTTTGCCGGATTCCGTTCGTCAATACACAAGGGGGATAGGGGCAGCACCGGGAGAACCACTCATGCACCCGGAGCACGACGCGTGCCCATTCACGATCCAACAGGCCCTCGAGGCATTCTCACTCGAACGCCGGACCACTCTCGACAGCGCAGACTACAGGGCCTACCGCCGGGTACTGTTCTTTCTGGAGCTGTGCATCAATAACTACGGACATCGAAACCTCGACGAGAAGGAGCGCGCCCACTTCGAGCGATGCTTTCACGCGGAGGGTTCCGACAAGCGTCACTTCTTCGAGATCTTCGGCCCGAGCAAGCTACTACCCGAGCTGGACTTTTTTGCGCACTCCTACGTGAGAACCGACGTCTTCACGTCGGAGCGCATCGAATCCATCGCGCCGGCGGTTGTTTCCGACTTGACGCGCTGGCTCGTCGAGCGAGGCTATGCGAGCGCCTCCGAAGTCGATGCCTCCGTGGCGGGCTATCGCGCCCAGCTGGCACTCAAGACCCGCGCTCGTCGCGTCGCCCGCTTGCTGGCACGACGCGCAGTGGCCGTCGACCCACATTTTTTCTCGGCACGGGACTACATCGCGACGGATGACCACACGATCCTTCGAGTGGAGGCCGGCAAGCTATGGCTGCGCGTTTATCGGAGCCCGGAGCCCGAGGATATCGGACCCCTCACCGCGCCGTTGGCAGCGACCCGCACTTTGCGCGTCGGCTGGAGTCTATGTTGTGGTCTCGCGCGAGTCCGGGGGCGATGGCAGCTCGTCGATGTCGATGACGTCTATCCGCGGATGGCCGACACGGATCAGCCGACGGTTGCCGACACGGTTTGCGCCGGCGGGAGAACGAACTACAATCGGTCTCCGGTTCGAGGGGAGCAACCGAGCCAGAACAACCCAACCAAGACTGCCAAGTCACGATGAGGAGACTACGATGAGCACGAACATGTCCAATGCGATGGTGCAAGAGTTCACCCATGAGGCCGCGACCACGCGCAAGCTGTTGGATCGGCTACCCGAAGACAAGATGTCGTGGCA
>JAJCXL010000209.1 GCA_029263435.1 Acidobacteriota bacterium
ACGCGTTCGTACGGACCGTCAGTCGGACGATCCGGAGCTCGCCCGCGGGCGAGCCTCCCGAAGCCTATTGGGACCAGTTTCCCGCGAAGGTGATGGCACGGCTCGAGCGCGGCGAGCCGAGCCGACAACCCGCCCGCCCGCGCCTCTTCGACCAGCTGTTCCGGCCGGCGATGTTGCGCTTCGCCTCCGCAGCGGTCGCTTTGATATTGATGGTGTCTCTGAGCGTCGTGGTTCTGCGTGACGAGCAGGCCTCGGACGAGCTTCACCTAGAGGCGCCGCCGCCTCAGCTCGCCCCCGCGGAGCCTGAAATCCGCGCGCAAGAACGAGATCAAGCTCCGGCCCCCCGGCCTGTCGCTCCCGAGCCCGGCGTTTCGGCACGATCGGAGGCCGCTTTGCCGGCACCGCCCACGCCACCGCGTCCATCGCCACTGCCAGGCGAAGCTGACGCGTCGATCGACATCGCGCCTCCCGTCGTCGCGCGGGATGAGCCTGCCCGGCTCCAGGGGGTCGAAGCGTCCGCGGCGAAGTCGTCGCCCGCACAAGCAGAGGCGCGCGAGCTCTCCCAGCCATCGGCGGCCGCGATCGTGGCGGAGGATCGGGCCGTGGCACGACCTCCACAGGCGAGTGGGCCTCTTGAAGAAGCGCCGGCGAGTGGGCCTCTTGAAGAAGCGCCGGCGAGTGGGCCTCTTGAAGAAGCGCCGGCGAGCGGGCCTCTTGAAGAAGCGCCGGCGAGCGGGCCTCTTGAAGAAGGGCCGGGGGCAGATCCCGCCGCTCGACGAGCGCGAGCGCTCACCGCCGGTCTCGATTGCGAGGCTGCGCGCTCTTGGCTCGAATCGAACGGGGATAGCGGGGAGCGGGGTCGCGACACGAGGTATACCGTCGCTCGCTGCTCGCTCGAAGAGCACGGTCGACGACCCGACGAGCAGACGAAAGAACGGGCGCTCACCGATGCCGACGCGTTCTTGGCGCTCGAGACCCGGGACGAGAGAGCTCGAGAGATTCGAGAGCTCTCCGCGCCTCTCCGTCGTTAACGCCTAACTATTTCAGCCGGCGAAACCCACGATCCCGATATCGAGCTTGTAGACGGTGCTCGTTCCGGCGAGGACCATCCCGCCGTCTCCGTCGAAGGCGATGCCGACGATGGGAGGGGTGGCGACGATGCGCTCCGCCTCACCCGAAGAGTCGACTCGATAGACGCCGCTGTCTCCGACGAGCCCGTCCGCGACGTAGAGAAAACCCTCGTCATCGAAGGCCAACCCCTGGGGTCGTCCGAAGCCTCCGCAAAAGACGTCGACGACGCCTTTGGGGCTTATCCGATAGATGCTGTCCACGGAGGAGAGGCTCGGCGCGGCGACGAAGAGCTGGCCCTCGCGGTCGAAGGCGAGGTGATAGGCCGATACGGAGGGCTCGAGTCGGCAAAACGAGCGCGGCTCACCGTTTCGCTCCACCCGAAAAATCGTCCCCCGCCGATCTCCGACATAGAGCACCCCTTCCGGGTCGAAGGCGATGCCCGTGGCGGTGCCGAGCTCATCCGCGTAGACGGCGATCTCCCGCTCGGTGCTGACGCGGTACACGGAGCCGTCTTCGCGGCTGGAAATGAAGAGATCTCCATCCGGACCGAAGGCCAGACCGGTGGGATTGAGGATGTCGCCAAGATAGGGCTCGATCTCGCCCTCGGTGCCGATGCGGTAGACGCAGACGGGAACTTTCTCGCCCCGAGCGCCGCTCAGCGTCACGTAGAGACGTTTGTCGGCGTCGAACACCGGGTTCGCGACGGGCTGGAGCTCGTCGGCGAGCACATGAGCCACCGATACCGGATGGGGTCGGCTCGAGCTCTCGTCGAGCTCGACTCGGACTTCAGGGATCTCGGCCAAAGCATCTTGGGGAACGGTTGCGGCGATCGTGTGTCGAGAGACCCGAGACACTTCTGCCAGACGCTCTCCAAAGAACACTCGATGCGCGGGGGCACGGAGAGGATCGAATCCTTCGCCGTGGATCTTGACCCGGCCTCCGGGAACGATATGGGCGGGAGCGACGGCGTGAACGATAGGCCTATTCGAGCTCACGTCCTCTTTCGTTGGCAAGACTTCGCTCATCTTAGCACGCGTCAACCCGCGCGAAGCGGGGCGCGGTCGTCTCAGCCGGCGACTTCTATCACGCCTTCATCGAACAGTCGCTTGAATATAATGAGAACTTCCTGTTCTGCCATGGGACAGATCTTCGTGATCGACTCGATGTCCCATTCTCCATTGACGCGTGACAGGACGAATCCCTCTTGGGGGTCGAGCTCGAGTTTTGCGATCTGCTCGAGCGGCACGGTGAGCCGGGGCACCACGTCCAATGGCAGCGTCTTCGCTTGCGGCAGGTCCGCCATGACGCGCTCGATCTTCATCGTGAACAAGCGGGCGTACTTGTTCTGCGGGTCGAGCGCGAGCGCTCCCTCGAACTTCGTGCGCGCCCGCTCATACTCGCCGGCGTTGAACAACGCCGCCCCCGCCTCGAGCTTCGTACGGAGATCCGTGACCTGCTCGTCGAAATCGATCTCGGTCGGGGCGTCTTTCACGTGAAGGAGCCCACGCTCGTGGAGCACCAGCAATCGAGAGGCGGCATAAAACTCCACCGCGTGAAGCTCGAGCGCGATCTCGGCGAGGTTCATCCCTCGCTCGACCAGCCCAAGCACTCGCAACCCCTCCTCCGATAGCTCGGTGCAGGTCTCCATCGCTCGGCGATCGAGCGTGAAGGTCGTGAGGCGAGAAGGAAACACATCGTGAATCCTTCGCCATTCGTCGGTTCGGCGAGAGCCTTCGAGAATGACCCCCGTGAGATCCAGAGGCAGCGCTATCGGGATCGCGTCGGGCGGCGCGCCGTCGTCGAAGGAGAAATCACCGTCGCTCCAAAGAAAGCAGTCATAGATGGCCTCGGCGGTCTTGACTTGGAGGAGCTCTTCCAGCGCGTTTTGGGTGATCACTTCAGCCGTGACCAAGATCTGCCCCAGCGGTTTCTTGACTCGATCTTGCTCGATCAAAGCCTTGAAGAGGTGCTCCTCCGTGATGTGGCCGGCCCGAATGAGAAACTGCCCCAAGCTCTCCCTCGGGCTACTCGAGCGCGATGCGAACAAGCGCCCTTTGCCGAAGAAGAACAGCTTCTCGATAGGGCCTCGCGACAACCGGAGGGTCCCGGTCTTGAGCGTCGTGGAGCACCATTGCAGCAAATCGCCGAGCTGCATCGTGCGAAGACGTCCGGCGAGACTCATCTTATCGACCGCGGTGACGAGTCCGAGCGCCCTGGGGCGGAATGCGTCAACCGCTCCAGGAGAGGTAGTCGCGCCAGCTGCGTGGAACCTCGGCCATGCCGTAAGTGATCGCGTCGGCGGGGAGATGGGTGGGGCGTCGCGGAGCTCGCTTCAGCTTTACCCCCGCTTGCTGCGGCGTCTTGCCACCTTTTCTCCGATTGCAGCCGACGCAGCAGGTCACGATATTCTCCCAGACTTTGCGCCCGCCCTGAGAGACGGGGATGACGTGATCGAAGGTCAGGGACGGGCTCTGGAACCGCTGATCGCAATACTGGCATCGGTACTTGTCACGAAGATAGATGTTCGTCCGGGAGAAGGGTACCTGATGGAAGCGTCTCGTGACTCGGACCCGGCAACGGAGTCGGAGCACGGAGGGAAGCTGCAGCGTGATCCGCACCCCTCGAATCTTCCGGTCGTAAGATGCGATCACCTCGACTTTGTCTTTGACCAGAAGGACGATGGCTTTTTGCCACGTAATGACGCGGAGGGGCTCGTAGCTCGCGTTGAGCAGGAGGCTTTGCATCAGAGGGCGACTCCGCTACCAGCGAGCAAACGAAACCCGTTCTGGCGCCGTCCAAGACCTCGGGCCGTGGCGGCTGCTCGGAAGATCCGGTACCTCGCTTGCCTTGCTGGGATGTCCCTCCGGTTGGTGGTTTCTTGCCCAGAATGGTCCGCCAAATGCAAGACGATGTCAAACGCGGGCGAAACTCGAAAGAGGTGTTAGAAGGTTGACGTTTTGACGTCTTCTTATTGAAATTTCACGGGCGCCGGACGGTTAGACCCGCGTGGTCCCTACATGCTCAGAGGTACTGCCGATAGATGGGGTTCGACTCGCAGTACGTCTTGATGGTCCGAGCGACGATCCGGATATCTTCCGCCTCCATGGACTTGAATCGCGCTCCGAAACCGATGGGGAGGCCATGGACGGGGTGGGTTTGCTTCTTCTGCACCCAAGCGACGACGCATTGGATCACGAGGGTTCGCGCGTTTCCGGGCACCCCGAACGCGATCTCCACCTCGCTGCCGACCGCAGGAAGCTCCGCCAGCGCAACGTAGACCCCCTGGAGTGAGAGGTCGAGAAGCATCGCGGGACCGGATACGTCACCCGAGATCTGGCACCGTCTCACGAACGGAATGCGCAAGGTGGCGGGCGGCTGGCTTTTCACGGTCATTTTCCGCGGCGGGCTCTCAGAGTAGCGCCGGCATCGGAGGGTGTCAACGCACTTGCCGATGCGCGGGCGCCGCCGCGAAGCGCGCTTCCTTGCGTGAAGCGACCGGCGGGGAGTGCTAGACTGCCCCTTTCGCAATCTCCCAAACCCTTGCTCAAGAACCTCTTTTCTCTCTTCCGCTATCGCGTCCTCATCCAAAGCCTCGTCGTACGCGAGCTCAAGGCTCGCTATCGAGGCTCGGTGCTGGGTTTCTTGTGGTCGTTCATCAACCCGCTGCTCCAGCTGCTCATCTATTGGTTCGTGTTCAGCTACATCATGCCGACCCGAGACGTGATGGGGATGTCTCCTTACGCGTTGTTCCTGTTCACCGGCATCTTGCCTTGGACTTGGTTCAGCGCGTCGGTGCTGGAGTCTTCCGGGGTGCTCATCGCCGGGGGCAACCTGATCAAGAAGATCCTGTTTCCGGCCGAGGTTCTGCCCATCGTCGTCGTTCTCGCGAACTTAGTTCATTTTTTTCTCGGCCTCCCGATCTTGCTCGCCTTTCTCATTTATTACGGGAAGCTCAATGCGACGATCGTCTACTTTCCTTTCATCGTCGTCATGCAGCTCGTGTTCACGTTGGGGCTTTGCCTGTTCGTCTCCGCGCTCGCGGTGCACTTCCGGGACGTACAAAACATCATCGGGAACTTGATGATGATGTGGTTCTTCGCGAGCCCGGTCATCTATACCTATCTCACGATCTCCCCGTCCATACAGCGTTGGCTGAACTACAACCCCATGACGCATATTCTGGTCGGATACCACCAGTCGTTATTTACGGGCTCGATGGGGCATTGGCCGTGGTTGCTCGCGATGGTGCCGGTCTCCGGGGTCGTGTTCTTCGTCGGCTACGCGTTTTTCGACCGGCTGCGTGAGACCTTCGCGGAGGAAGTATGACCGGAACCGACCGTGACTCGACGGACTCCACCGCTATTAGAGTCTCGGACGTCACGAAGGTGTATCAGCGCTACAGCCACCGAAAGCAGTTCCGCACTCTCAAGAGCGCACTTCTCGGAGGAAGCCTTCTCAAGGCGCTCGAGCCGGATGAGCGATTTCCCGCGCTCACCGGAGTGACCTTCAACGTTCGACGCGGCTCGACCTTCGCCATCATCGGCCGCAACGGCTCCGGCAAGAGCACCCTTCTCAAAGTGATTGCCGGGATCTCGAAGCCGGACTCCGGCAGCGTCACCGTCAACGGTCGCATCTCTGCCCTCATCGAGCTCGGCGCGGGGTTTCATCCGGAGATCACAGGACGCGAGAACGTCTTCATCAACGGGATCATGCTCGGGCTGACGCGCAAAGAGATCGCGGAGCGTTTCGACGCCATTGTCGAGTTCGCCGAGCTCGAAGAGTTCATCGACGCCCCGGTCAAGAACTACTCGTCAGGAATGTACATGCGTCTCGGGTTTGCGGTCGCGATCCACGTCGACCCTGAGATCCTCGTGATCGATGAGGTCCTGGCGGTCGGGGACGAGGCCTTCGTACACAAATGTCTCGACAAGATCAGCGAGTTCCGACGCCGGAACAAGACCATCCTGCTCGTCACCCACAGCCTGGGGCTGGTAGAGAAGATGGCGGATGAGGCGCTGTGGATCGAAAAGTCCAACGTCCAGATGAGAGGGGACCCTAAGAAGGTCGTCGACGCTTATCTGGCGCGGGTGAGCCTGCATGAAGAAGCCGAGCTCTCTGATGCGGAACAGCGGGCCGTCGCGGCTTTCGAAAAGCCCAAAGCTACTGTTTCCTCTGCTGAGAGCTCCGTCAGTGAGATCGAGCCTCAATCCGCGTTCGAGCGGGAGAAGGGCCGATGGGGCTCGCGGGAGATCGAGATTAAAGACGTCACTCTCGAAGGCCCGGACGCCGTGGCCAAGCACATCTTTACGACCGGCGAGCCGATGACGGTCACGCTTCACGTGGGAAGCTCCGGCACGATCGACGACTTCGTGTTCGGCGTCGCGATCTTCAACGCCGACGGGCTTTGCTGTTACGGAACGAATACCGAGATCGAACAGTTCATGCCGGTGCGTCTCTCCGGGGACGGTGAAGTGCGCTTCATCATTCCCGAGCTCCGGCTCGTCGAGGGGACCTATTTTCTCGACGTCGCGGCCCATCAGCGAGACGGCTATCCGTTCGACTACCATCGGGCGCTCCATCGTTTTCGCGTGCAATCGAGAGTCAAGGATGTCGGTATCTATCGACCGACTCACCACTGGGAGTTCACGCCAAACATCGTCTTGGAGCCCCCCGACTCATCGTCATGAAGCCGGCAAAGATTCGAAGCCTGTCCGCAATGCTCGAGGAGCGAGAGGCGCTCCGCCACGCGGGTCGGGTTCTCGTCTTCACGAACGGATGCTTCGATATCCTCCACCCGGGGCATGTTCGATACCTTCGCGACGCACGCGAGCTGGGGGACAAGCTCGTCGTTGCGGTCAATGACGACGAGAGCGTGAAGACCCTCAAAGGCGATACCCGTCCGTTCCTGTCTCTCGACGAACGCATGGAGATTCTGGCCGCGCTCGAAGCGGTCGATTACGTGCTGCCTTTTGGGGAGCCCACCCCTCTCGCGCTCATCGACGCCCTCGTCCCAGATGTTCTCGTGAAGGGCGGCGATTGGAGCCCGGATCGCATCGTTGGACGAGAGACGGTGGAGCGTGCCGGAGGGCGGGTACTGTCTCTCCCCTTCGCGGAAGGGTTCTCCACCACCGGGATCATCGAGCGCATCATCTCTAGGCTCGGCAAGAGGGGATGAGCCTGGAGCCTGCGACACCTCTCGGGCGCACGCTCGAGGAGCTCTCGCTTCCCCGTTTCGTTGGAGGCTCCGGCCCGGCGCGCATCTCCGGGTTGATGGGCCCGGCCCGCTCGCTCGTCGAAGCGACACTCGCCCGTATGAGCGTCGGCCCGCTGGTCGTCGTGGTCAGCGACGAGAGGAGGCTCGCCCCGGCGGTCTCCGATCTCTCGACGTTGCTACGCGCGGCTTCCTCTTCGCGACGGGTGCTACCGTTTCCAGCCTTCGCGCTCGATCCCTATCGCGGCTTGTCTCCTCATCTCGATGTGATCCATGCTCGAGTGCTCGCGTTGTCCGCCTTGGCAGAAGGAGGCGATGTCGTCGTCGTCGCCACTGCAGCGGCGCTCTTGTACCGGACCGCGTCTCCTTCGCTCGTCGTCGCCGCGAACACTCACCTTCGCGCCGGGGAATCTCTCGACCCTGTCGAGCTGGCCCGCTCCCTCATCGAAAGCGGCTACCGAAACGAGGACCCCGTGGTCACCCCGGGTGACTTCGCGCGTCGCGGCGGCATCATCGATGTGTTTCCTCCCGGCGAAGCGACGCCGTTTCGGCTCGAGTTCGTGGGAAACGAGATCGATGAGATCCGAAAGTTCGATCCGGAGTCTCAGAGGACCACCGACGTCACGAACGACGTGCGGATCGGTCCCGCGAGTGAGTGGCCCGTCGGCGCCTCTCACACCGAAGCGCTCGGGCTCGCTTCCGTCCCACCCGACGGTCTCGGCTTTCGTCTGCCGAGACATCCTGACTTTCGCGCCACGCTGTTCGATTACTTGGAGGACAACGGAGCCGAGCGCCGGATCGTGGTCGAGGAGCCCGGCGATGTGGCTCGTGCGGCTGAGCTCGAGTGGGAGCGGGTGCTGCAAGGCGCGGATGAGGCCGAAGACCTCTCGGGCTATGCCCCGCCCGCGGAGCTATTGCTCGATCTGGGCATTCTCGAAGAAGCCATCGTAGCGCGCGCGATCTGCTTGGAAGAGCTGAACGAGCTCGGCCAGGAGGCCCGCCACCTCGGCAGCACGATTCTTCCGAGCTTCAGGGGTCGGGTGAACGAGTTCGTTCTGGAGATCCAACGGCAGTTGGGCCAGGCCAACCGGGTGCACGTCTTCGTCTCCGGAGACGGCATGGCGGACCGGACCGTCGAGCTTCTGGCCGAGGCCGGATTGAGCGCCGGCCGGTCGCGAAGAACTGCCGCTCCGGATGAAAGCGAAGGGAGCGTCGTGCTCGAGCTCGGTCGGTTGTCCCAGAGCTTCCAAGTCCCGGAGCTATCCCTCGCTGCCCTCACCGCCGCCGACCTCTTCGCTGAGCCTCCGCCAACGCCTACTCGAAAGGGTGTTCGTCTCCGTCGGTTTCTGTCGGACTTTCGCGACCTTTCCGTCGGAGACTACGTCGTCCATACCGAGCATGGTATCGGTGTCTTCACCGGTCTCACCGAGCTCAGCCCGGACGGAGGGGCGGAGTTCGTGGTCCTCGAGTACCTCGGAGGCGACAAGCTCTATGTCCCGGTCGACCGGCTCGATTTTCTGGAGAAGTTCTCGAGCGCGGAAGCTGCCAAGCCCCGCTGCGACAAACTAGGAGGCCCGGGCTGGGCACGCGTCAAGAAAAGGGTGCGCCGGTCGATGCGCGACTTGGCGCAAGAGCTGTTGAAGCTCTACGCGCAACGCAAGGCTTCTCCCGGCCATGCCTTCGCGGAGAACACGGAGTGGATGCGGGAGTTCGAGAGCTTGTTCGAGTTCAACGAAACGCCCGACCAGATGCTTGCGATTGGCGACGTGCGAGCGGATATGGAGTCGATGTCGCCGATGGACCGGTTGCTATGCGGCGACGTGGGCTATGGGAAGACCGAAGTCGCGATGAGAGCGGCTTTCAGAGCCGTCGCTGATGGTAAGCAAGTGGCCGTGCTGGTGCCGACGACGATATTGGCGTTTCAGCATCAGACGACGTTTCAGACTCGCTTTGCGCCGTTTCCGGTGAAAGTGGAGATGCTGTCTCGATTCCGGACCCGAGCGGAGCAAAAGCAAGTCGTCGCCGATCTCGGGATGGGGAAAGTGGACATTATTATCGGTACCCATCGGTTGTTGTCCAAGGACGTGTCGTTTCAATCGCTCGGTCTTCTCATCGTCGACGAGGAGCAACGCTTCGGTGTCACTCACAAAGAGCGGTTGAAGAACCTGCGTCACGGCATCGATTGTCTGACGCTGACCGCGACGCCGATCCCGCGGACGTTGCACATGTCGCTGTCGGGGATCCGTGACTTGTCCGTGATAGAGACTCCGCCGAAAGATCGGATGGCGATCCAGACCCACATCACTCGGCTCGACCCCAAAGTGATCACGGAAGCGATTCGCTATGAGCTATCGCGCTCGGGGCAAGTCTATTTCGTCCACAACCGGGTCAGCTCGATCTATTCGCTCGCGAGCTATCTGCAGCGCTTAGTGCCCGAGGCGCGCATCATCGTAGGTCACGGCCAAATGAAAGAGACCGATCTCGAGCAGGTGATGCTCAAGTTCGTACGGCACGAGTTCGACATTCTCGTCAGCACTACCATCATCGAGAATGGGCTCGATATCCCTCTCGTGAACACGCTCATCGTCAATCGGGCCGATCGGTTCGGGTTGTCGCAGCTCTACCAGCTTCGCGGTCGGGTGGGTCGTTCCAACCGGAGGGCCTACGCCTATTTGCTCATCCCCGAGGACACTCGACTGACTCCGATCGCACGTCGCCGCCTCGCGGCCATCCGAGAGTTCAGCGAGCTCGGTGCGGGCTTTCGCATCGCGGCACTCGACCTCGAGCTACGCGGGGCCGGGAACCTTCTCGGCGGGGAGCAGCACGGCCACATCGATGCGGTCGGGTTCGACCTGTACTGTCGTCTCCTCGACGAGACCGTGCAGGAGCTTTCGAACGAAGGCGCACCGAAAGTGGTGCGCTCGAATCTCAACTTACGCGTCGAGCTCCGTCTGCCCGAAACCTTCGTCCCGGACGGCAATCAAAGAATGTCCATCTACAAGCGCGCCTCTTCCGCTCGGGAGATCGAAGCGATCGATCGTCTCGAGGAGGAGACGAGAGATCGGTTCGGCCCTCCTCCGCCGATGGTTCGGATGTTCTTCGACTATGCCCGACTCCAAGTCCGCGCAGACCTGCTCTTCATCGCCGGAGTCGAGCGCGAGAAGGGATTCCTCGCTTTTAGGATCACACCCGCGACCGGGCTCTCGCCGGAGCGACTCCTGAAGCTCGTCAAAGAGCTCCCCGCGCGCCAGCGCCCGGATGGGGACGATGCGATCCTTCGCGTCGCACTCCCGGATGCGACCCCCGAGTCGATCTTGCAGGCGATGGGGAACGTTTTGCGGCAGCTCGCCGCTTACTCTAAGATTGGTTGATCCTAGCAGTCCGTGGTGAAAGTGGGGCGTCGCGCCGAGAGGGTCGAGGCGCCCGGCTGACAAGGCGGGACGACGGAGAATATTGGGCATATTTGAGGGAGGAGCAACGCAGTCAGCTGGGATGCATCGTCCCTCGAATGCAGCCGCACTTTCACCACGGGCTGCTAGACAACGAGCGCGCTGATGCAAATTTGGGCTGGTCTATTGCTGGTAGTGTCGGTGTCGAGCTGCGCCCAACCCACGGCCCGAGGCGATCGCATCCTTGTCGATATCTCCGGACAGCCGGTCACGGTCGCTGATTTCGACCAGTTCGTCGCGAGCTCCGTTCAGAAGGACCAGCCATTTCTCGCCGGCGACGTGATGCAGGCGCTCTTGGACCAGTTCATCGAAGAACAGCTATTGCTCAGGGCGGCCGACGAGGTCGGAGTCACAGCGGATCGTGAGAAAGTCCAAAACAAGGTCGCCGTCATTCAGTACGACGACTCCGAAGCGAGCACCCCGGCACGTGACCACCGCATCGAGGCCGTCGTCGAGCGACAGCTCCGGATTCAATCGCTCGTCGAAGACCATCTCTTCTCGAACATCGAGGTCACCGATGAAGAGGTGGAGAATCACTACGAGACGAACCGTGCTTTCTTTCATCGTCCCGAAACGGTTTCCTTCTCCCAGATCTTAGTTGAGGCCAGAGACGAGGCTGAGTCGATCCAATCCGAGCTCCGCGCCGAGCCCTCTCGATTCGAAGAGCTGGCCGAGCAGCATTCGGTGGGCCCGGAAGCCGAGCGCTCCGGTTATTTAGGGTTCTTCGCGCGCGGCGAGCTTCCGCCCGGGATCGAAGAGACGGTCTTCTCGATGACGTCGGGCCCGGTCTCCGAGATCATCGAGACCGATTTCGGGTTTCATATCTTTCGGGTCGACGAGAGGGTAGACGCGTCGGAGTTGCCCCTCGACGCGGTGCGAGACAAGATCCGTGTCGATCTCTTGCGCGGCAAGAGTGAAAGCGAGCTCGCTCGCTACATCGAAGATCTCAAGAAGAAGTATCCGGTCACCGTCTATCGCGAGCATCTGAGCTTCGCGTTTCTCGAGTGGGAGGACGGAAAGACCGCAGCCGCCACTACGGAGGAAAGCCCATGAATCGAAAGACGACGAGTCTGTTGCTATTGTCGCTCTCGTTTTCCGTCGCGTCCGTCGCGGATACGGTCGAGCGCATCGTCGCCAAGGTGAACGGAGAGATCGTCACCTTGACGGAGCTCGATGAACGACTCGAGACGACTTTGAAGCAGCTCGGCCCGGCGCCGAGTCCGGAAGAAGAAGAGGCTCGCAAGCAAGAGCTTCGAGGAAAGATCCTCGACAGTCTGGTCGACAACATGCTGGTGCTCCAGGTCGCTCAGGAGCGAGGGCTTCGAGTGCCGTCTCGCTTCTTCGACGAGTGGAAGCAGAACATCATGACCGAGATGAAGATCGAGACCGAAGAGGAGCTGATGCGTCAAGTACAGCTTCAAGGCGGAACGATGGAGGCGCTTCGGAAACAGTTCGAGGACGGTCTTCTGCTCCAAGAAGTGAGGCGGATGGAAGTCGACAGCAAAGTAGCGGTGTCCGAGCCCGAGATCGAGGAGGCCTACCGAAAAAACCTCGAGGCCTATACGGAGCCGGCACGCGTTCGGCTGCGAGAGATCGTGGTGCGCTTCGACGGCTCGACGGAGATCGAACAAGGAGAAAAGGCCCGACGGCTGCTGCAGGACATCCGTCAAGGCGCGGACTTCGCGGAGATCGCTCGGATGCATTCGGAGTCCGCCTCCAGAGACGCGGGCGGGGATCTCGGCTTCTTCAATGACGGCGAGCTCACCGAGCCACTGGCCACGACAGCCTTTGAGCTCGGTCCCGGGGAGGTAAGCGAGATCCTTCGGCTGGAGTCGGCGTTCTACATCCTTCGCATCGATGAGAAAGAGGATGCCAAGGTCAAAGCGCTCGAAGAGGTTCGCAACGAGGTCGCTGACGCGATTTTCAACGAAAAGATGACGGAGCAGATGGACAAGTTCGTCAAGACGCTCCGCGAACGGGCCATCGTCGAGATCAAGCTGTAGCGAACGTCGCTGCCCGCTGACCTTAGGGATCTGGATTGCGCGTCGATGTCTTCTTGAAAGCGGCGCGCATCGTCAAGAGGCGCACGATCGCGAAAGAGCTCTGCGAAGAAGGTGCGGTGAAGCTGAATGGGCAGACGGCGCGGGCGGGACGAGACGTTCACGCGGGCGACGAGCTCGGGATCCGCATGCGTCACCGGCACCTGCGATTGACAGTCCTCGATGTCCCTGGGCGGGCACCGAGCCCGTCCCAAGCGGCGTCGCTCTATGAGATCGTGAGCGACGTTCGCGTCGACGTTGACGGCAGCGACGTTCGCGTCGACGATGACGCCGAAGATCTCCGCGAAACGAGGACCCATTGACACGAACCGACAAGAAGACCTTGACCATCGGGGGCAAGATCGAGATGGCGACCCCTCTCGTCCTCGCGCCCCTGGCGGGTCACACCGATCGGGCGTTTCGTGGATTGGTGCGTGATCTAGGCGGTTGCGGTCTGGTGGTCACCGAGATGGTCAGCTCGGAGGGTTTGACCCGCGGGAGCGATTTTTCGAAGGAGCTCGCCGCCACGTCGCCCGATGAGCGTCCGGTGGGGGTGCAGATCTTCGGAAGCGATCCCGATCGAATGGGTGAGGCCGCTGCGATCATCGAGGACATGGGGGCCGATATCATCGACGTGAATATGGGCTGCCCGGTACCCAAGGTCACCAAGAAGGGATCGGGTGCGGCTTTGATGAAAGATGGCCCGCTCGCCGCGAGCGTCATCTCGAACATGGTGCGACGCACTTCCCGACCGGTGACGGTGAAGATTCGTTCGGGATGGGATCAGAGCTCGATCAACGCGCCCGAGTTCGCGCGCGCCTTGGAAGACGCCGGGGCGTCGGCTATCACCGTCCACCCTCGGTGCCGGAGCGAACGTCATCGCGGCGAGGCCGCTTGGTCGGTGATTGCGGATGTCAAGCGAGCGGTCTCGATCCCCGTGATCGGCAACGGTGACGTGCATGGTCCGGAGAGTGCACGAAAGATGTTCGAGCAGACCGGCGTCGACGGCATCATGATTGGCCGCGGCGCGCTCACGAACCCCTGGGTCTTTCAGCAGATCGCGGACGGCGATCCGAGCGCCAGAACCGCGGAAGACTACCAGCGCTTGTTCAGAGGTTTCATCGATCGACTGCGCGAGTTCCTTCCGGAGCGGATGGTCCTCAATCGGTTGAAGGCCTTCATCGGGTGGGCGACGAAAGGCATCCACAAAGGACACGCCTTGAGACGCGATATCTACGCGGCGAAGTCGATGGACGAAGTGTGCACGGTCTTCGACCGTCACTTCGAGAGCGTCGAGCCCGATGGCCGCTA
>JAJCXL010000210.1 GCA_029263435.1 Acidobacteriota bacterium
CGTTTGACCGTCGCTTCCCCGTCCACGAGGGCGACGACGGTTTGACCGACCTCAGCCGATTCCTGCTTTTGCACCACGAGTAGATCTCCCTCGTGGATACCGTCATTGATCATGCTGTCTCCGGTGACTCGGAGCGCGAAATGCTCACCGCGGCGAAGAAGCGTTTCCGGCACCTCCACGCTCTCCGGGATCTCCTCCGAGTCGATCGGTAAGCCAGCCGCCACGTTGCCGAGGAGGGGCAAGGTGACCGCACGCGGAACCTCCTCTTGCTCGACGATCTCCAGCGCTCTCTTCTGGTTCTTCCAAGGCGAGCGAATGAACCCTTTCCGGTGGAGCTGGAGCAGGTGCTTTCTCGCCGAGTTCAGCGAGGCGAAGCCGAACTCCCGCCGAATCTCCTCGTAAGAGGGCGGCATCCCGTGCTCACGACGGTAGTCCTTGAGGAACTGCAAAACGGAGCGTTGTTTCGGTGTCAGGTCCATGATGAAAGAAGTGTAGGTGAAAGTAGGGTATAGCTGCAACTACTAAATGTGGGACTTGCGATAAACCTTTACCCTACATCTGGGGCCAATTTTCGGGAATAGATCACCGCGTCCGCTGGTATTGGGTGTCATGAGCGGCGGAAAAGACCCGAGACCCTTCCAAATCGCAACCCTCGGCGCGCTCGTCGCCTACGGCTTCGCACGCTCCGACTTCCACCTCGCCGGAGCCATCGCGCTCGCCATCGTAGGGGCAGCGCTCCTCTCCCAGCTCGCGGCGAGCCGGCTTCTCCAGCTCGTCTCCTTCGATCCGAAGAGCGCGCTCATCTCGGCGTTGTCTCTTTGCCTGCTGCTCCGCACTCAGTCGATGGGACTCGGTGTGGCCGCGGCAATCCTCGCCGTTTCCAGCAAGTTCTTGCTCCGCGTCGACCAGCGGCACGTCTTCAACCCGACGAATTTTGCCCTCGTCGTCCTGCTGATCGTTTCGCCCGACAAGGTCTGGGTGTCGCCGGGACAATGGGGCACCGAAGTGTTCTTCCTGTTCATCCTGGCCTGCGTCGGGGGCCTCGTGACTTATCGGGCGTGTCGCAGTGACGTCACCCTCACCTTTCTGCTTAGCTACGGGGCGATTGTCTTCGCCCGGGCCGGGTGGCTAGGAGAGCCTGCCTCCATTCCGCTGCATCACCTCCAAAACGGAGCCTTGGTGCTCTTCGCGTTCTTCATGATCTCCGATCCGAAGACGACGCCGGACTCCACGGCGGGGCGACGGCTCTTTGCGATCACCGTCGCGATGGGCGCCGCGGTAGTCCAATACGTTTTGTTCCAGCCTAACGGCTTGTTGTGGGCACTCGTATGCGCGGCCCCCCTCACCCCCGTTCTCAATCGGCTCTTTCCCGGCACCCGCTACGAATGGCACCGACCCACTCCGGCACCAAAGCTCCCCCTTTCAGAAAGGACATTCGCATGACTCGCTTCTACTCGCTCATTCTCGTCGCAGTGGCTCTCTCGTGGTCGGCTCCACGGACGGAGGCGTTTTGCGGCTTCTACGTCGCGAAGGCCGACGCGCAGCTGTTCAATCGAGCATCACAGGTCGTGCTCGTGCGACACGACGACAAGACCGTCATCACGATGGCGAACGACTATGAAGGCGACCCGCAAGAGTTCGCGGTCGTGATTCCCGTACCGACCTTTATCGAGCGTGGCCAGATTCACGTCACCGACAAAGCCCTCATCGACCACCTCGACGCCTTCACGTCTCCCCGACTGGTCGAGTACTTCGACGACGATCCGTGTATGAGAAGGATGCGTGCGATGGCGCAAGAATCCGCGGTTCCATCAGCGGCGCCGGCACCTCGCAGGGCCGCATCGGGCTCAGCGCTCGGCGTGAGCGTCGAGGCGGAGTACACCGTCGGGGAGTACGACATCGTTATCCTGTCGGCGAAAGAGTCCGACGGTCTTTCCACGTGGCTGACGCAAAACGGCTACCGCACCCCCCCTGGCGCCTCTCGCGTGCTCCAAAGCTACATCCGCCAAAACGTCCGGTTCTTCGTCGCGAAAGTAAACCTCGGCGAGCAGGCCCGCCTGGGGCTCAACATGCTTCGACCGATTCAAGTCGCGTTCGAGTCCCCGAAGTTCATGCTGCCGATCCGACTGGGGACGGTCAATGCGAACGGGCCGCAAGATCTTCTCGTCTACGCCGTGACCAGAGAGGGCCGGGTGGAGACCACGAACTATCGCACGACGAAGCTCCCCACCAATCTCGAGCTGCCCGTCTTCGTCAAGCAAGAGTTCGGCGAAGTCTACAAAGCGATGTTCGCGCACCAAGTCGCCAAAGAGAACATGCGAAGCGTCTTTCTCGAATATGCATGGGACATGTCCTGGTGTGATCCGTGCGCGGCGGATCCGCTGTCCTCCCATCAGTTGAGAGAGCTCGGCGTGTTCTGGCTCGCCGACGCCTCGACCCCGAATCGACGCCCCGGCATGAAGTCCGGCGCTCAGGACGCCTTCGTGACACGGCTTCACGTCCGCTATGACGGTGAGCATTTTCCGGAGGATCTATTCTTTCAAGAGACACCGGACCGCAGCAATTTTCAGGGACGTTACGTGATGCGGCATCCTTACAAAGGAGAGATCACCTGCGGTGCCGATCAATATCGGGAGGAGCTTCGCGCTCGGCACGAGCAACAAGCCCGCAACCTAGCCACCATCACGGGATGGGATCTCGCGGACATTCACCGCAAGATGGACATCGATGCTCCGCCGGCAGAAGCGGGAAGCTGGTGGGAGCGCCTGTGGCAACGACGCTGAGGATCGACAATTGCTCACTGCCGCCGATCGGGTTAAAAATCATGAATGGATACCCTGATTCGTGACGCCCGCTACGCTCTGCGGAGCTGGTCCAAGCGCCCCAGCTCGACGCTGCTAATCATCGCCACCTTGGCGGTGGGCATCGGCGCGAACACCGCGGTGTTCAGCGTCGTCGACAGCGTCTTGTTTCGGCCTCTGGCTTACGAGGCGCCCGAGGAGCTCGTCGTGATCCGTACGGAGCTTCCCCGGCAGTCGGACGTCTTCCCGAGGAGCGCCGGGCCCGAGATGCTGGACATTGCCGAGCGGGCAGGATTCTTCGCAACGCTCGGGGGGATTTGGGCGCGGCCCGCCGCCTTGACGGACGACGCCAGCGAGCCCGAGGAGATCGAGATGGGGTTCGTCACCGGTGAGTTTCTGACGACCCTCGGCGTCGCTCCGTTGCTCGGAAGACCGATCGTTTCCGAGGATGACCTCGAAAACGCGCCCCCGATCATCGCCCTGAGCTACGGACTCTGGCAACGCCGCTACGGCGGCCGAGACGAAATCATCGGGACGACCATCGAGATGGACGGCGAGCCGCGCGAAGTGATCGCGGTCATGCCGCGAACGTTCGGGATGTGGATGCCGAAAGACGCCGGCATCGCGGAGACCCTCGAAGCCTGGGTCCCCTGGGGCGGCGGCTACGATACGTATTCGAGACGCTTCCGGGTGCTCACGCTGGTCGGGCGTTTGAACGAAGAGGCCTCCCTCGAAGCGGCTCGAGCCGAGCTCGATAGCGTCGCCGAGCGCATCGTGGCCGATCATCGAGAGGACTACGACCGCTCGGGGCTGCGGCTCCATCTAGTACCTCTCCTCGACGACGTCACGGCGCCCGTCCGTCCCGCGCTCGTCGCGTTGTGGAGCACCGTGGCGCTCGTCTTGTTGATCGCCTGCGCGAATGTGACCAACCTTCTCCTCGTTCGCGCGACCGGCATGGAGTCCGAAGTCGCCTTGCGACGGGCGATGGGAGCGAGCGCCACCCAGCTGTTTCGACAGCTCGTCACCGAGAGCTCGATGCTGGCCGCCGCCGGCGGCGGGCTCGGCCTACTCATGGCGTCTTGGGGCACCAGGACGCTCGGACGCTGGGCCCCGGGAGAGCTCCCCAGAGCGGGAGCGATCGAGCTCGACGCCCGCGTCTTGTTGGTGGCCGCGCTCGTGACGGTGGTGGCGGGAGCCGTCGTCGGCGTGCTCTCGGCGTTTCACCTGGCGCGATCGACCGACACCGTCACGCGCGCCGGACGATCGATCGAGGATGGTGGGCGCCACCGCCTCAGAAACTTTCTCGTCGCGACCGAGATCGCGGTCTCGCTCGTGCTTCTCGTCGGCGCAGGATTGCTGTTGCAAAGCTTCAGCTCTTTGTCCCGGGCGGAGCTGGGATACGAGACCGAGACCGTTTGGACCGCGAAGCTATCCCTCATCGACTCGGCGTACCCCTATTCGAATCCTGAGAAAATCGGTGGATTCTACCGGACCCTCCTCGAGCGCATCTCCGAAGATGCGGGCACGAGAGTAGCCGGCGCGTCTACGCAGCTCCCGCTGGACGGGACGGGCTCACGTCTGTCGCCCTACGCCTACGAGACCGAGGACGGCCCCATCGAGTGGGATAGCGTCGCCGCGGACTATCGAACGATCACTCCCGGCTTTCTCGAAGCGCTCAAGGTTCCTCTGATGGAGGGTCGGTGGCTCGAGTGGAGCGACGATGCTTCGCATCCGCCCGTCGTCCTCGTGGACGAAAAGCTGGCCCGTGCGGCGTGGCCGGGACAACCGGCTGTCGGCAAACGCCTCCGCGTCCTCCAAACCGACAACGGAGTGCCCACGCCCGAATGGAGCGAAGTCGTCGGGGTGGTCGGACACGTAAGAAACCACCCGAGCGTGGACGGGGCGGAGCAAGTGTTTCTGCCGCACAGCCAGAATCCGCAGCGGACGATGACGTTGTCTCTGAGGAGCGACGCCTCGCTCACGACGGTCGCGGCGGCCATCCGCGACCACGTCCGCTCGATCGAGCCTACCCAGCCGATTCACTCCATCCTTCCGATGGAGGACTACAAGAAGAGAGCGCTGGCGCAGAATCGATTCACCCTGCTAGGTCTCGGCGCCTTCGCCGCGATCGCGCTCGTTCTCTCGGCGCTCGGCGTCTACGGTGTGATCGCTTTCGGGGTCGGCAGACGGGATCGAGAGATCGGCATCCGCCTGGCCTTGGGGGCGACGCCCGCGCGGATTCGAGACGGTGTGCTCCGCGATGGTCTCAGGCTCATCGCACCCGGCTTGGTCGTCGGGCTGTTCGGGGCCCTTGGCTTCGCGAGAGTGCTCGAGAGCATGCTCTTCGGCGTCTCGACGGTGGATCCGGTCACGTTCGCGGGCGTCTTCGTTCTCCTGATCACCGTCTCAGCGTTTGCCGCTTACTTGCCGGCGAGGCGGGCGGCAGCGGCCGACCCCTCGAGCTCGTTGAGGGGCGAGTGAATCAATCAGCGTCGAAGATGACCCAATATTTCCTCACGTACTCTTCTTGTTTCCAGTGATAGCTCATGCCTTTCGGGACGAGCACGACGTCACCCGCTCGGACGAGCTCCTCGTTTCCGGCTTCGTCGACGATGGTCGCCGAGCCTTCGAGTAAGCACATCAGCTCGGCATAGTCCGGCGTGTGAAACGTCATTTCATCCGAAGGCGCCTTGGGGTCGGCTTCCCAGACCCCCGCCGAAAGCTTCTCGCCTCGTGCGTCGTAGTACGAATGCTCTCGGGTGCGGCCCTCGCCCTCGAGCGCGCCGTGGGGGCCGTGAGGCTCGAAACGAATGAAGGAATCCGCGGGGGTCCGATCCGACGCATCGTCAGGAGCCCCCTCATCGAAGATGACCCAGAACTTGCGGAGGACCTCGCCCTGCTTCCAGTGATGGGTCACGCCTCTGGGAATGAACATCGCGTCGCCTTTGGTGAACGTATCCTCGCGACCCGCGCCATCCACGAGCATCACCGAGCCGTCGAGCACGAACATGAACTCGGAATAGCCGGGAGTGTCGGGCCCTGACTCGTAGGGCTGTGCCTCCCATACGCCCGCGGAGACGAGATCGCTCCCCGAGGCGGTGTAGTAGACGTGCTCCCGCTCGGAGCCTTCTCCGGTCAAGCCGACACCTGCCGGTCCATCGGGAGAGAAACGAATCAACTTCAGCGGAGCTTCGCTCGCCGCGGAAGGCTCGGGGGAAGGTGCTTTTGTCGTGGGATCGTCGGTCCCGCGGCATCCGTTCAACGCGGCGACCAAGACGAGTGTGAATAAAAGGCGGTACGGCATGCGAACATCTCCTCGAATCACTCGTTATTCTACCGTCAAGAAA
>JAJCXL010000211.1 GCA_029263435.1 Acidobacteriota bacterium
TCTTTTTCGATATCTCCGAGCAGGAGCAAATTGGTCGCGACCGTCAGGCTCTCCGGGCTGAGCTCTTCGAACCAACGCAACGTCTGCCGATGGTGCTCACCGGCTGCCTCGAGGTCCCCGCGCTCATAGGCGACGTTGCCGAGATTGCCGAGGGTCCGGGCGAGCTCCATGCTCGCGGGGACGAGCTCTTCCTTGATCGCGATTGCGCGCCGATAGAGCTGTTCCGCTTCCGCGAGGTCGCCTCTGAGCTTCGCCACCAGTCCGAGATTATTCAGCGTTCTCGACACTCGAATGCTCGCGGGATCGATGGCCTCGTCCACGGCGAGAGAGCGCCGGTAGAAATCTTCGGCTGCCTCGAAGTCGCCTCGACGTCGCCACACGTTTCCTAGGTTATTGAGGGTGCCCGCGATCTCGGATCCTTCGGGTGCCACGCGCTCTTGGATCGTCAGGGCTCGTCCAAAATGCTCCGCGGCTCGTTCGAGATCGCCCCGCACCGCCGCACTTACCCCTAAGCTGTTCTCGGTCAAAGACGCCCCGAGGCTCTCGGGGGCCTGCTCCTGCCACAGCGTGTGTGACTCACGAATCGAAACCAGCCCGGGGCCCGGTTGTCCGCGTCGGGCGGAGATCATTCCGAGCTGAAGCAAGTTCTGAGCGAGCGCGAGCGTGTCGCCGAGCGCACGGCGTGCCTCTACCGCTTCGCTCCATGCGTTCGGCGCATGGGTTGGATCGCGGTCTCGCTCTTCGGCATCCGCGCGCACTTCCCAGCTCGCAGCGAGCAGCCCCAGGTCGGTGCCCGCGGCCGCGTGGGCGCGCTCAAAAGCTTCATGAGCCGCGTCCCAATCGCGGGTCTCGGCGGCGAGGCGCCCGAGACGAGAGTGGAGCCACACCAGCGTCTCGGTGTCGCCCTGGGATTCGAGGACCCCCGCGAGCGCGTCCCTCTCGGGTCCCTCGGGACGTTCACGAACCGTGAGGTAGGCCTCGACGATGGTCTTTGGCCACACGGGCCTGGCGTCGACGCCCCACTCACCGACCGCCAGCACGACCTCGAGATGTTGTCCCGCTCGATCGATGGTGAGCCCCATCGGTCCGAGGTGCGAATGCCGGCGCTCGACGTGATGAAAGTCGATAGGAGAGCTCAGCACACCGCCTTCACCGCCGTCAGTGTGCCACGACGTGATGCGGTCGTCCGGCTGAATGCCGGCTCGGGCGCCTGTCAGTCCTGTCGCCACCGTCTCCACGACGACCCCTTCTTGCGGGCGTGTCGGTGTGGTGCATCCAAACATCGCGAGATAGATCGAGACAGCGATAACGTGGGCAAGCCTGGATCCGAACACCCTGTTCCGTCGATGTCGCAATGGTTCTCCGATCCTCTGTGGGGCGTATTGTAGGATCGATCGCGCGCCGGTCCGAGTCGCTCCAGACCGGCGCGCAAAGATCGCGTTTAGAAGGGTGGTTCGCTCAGCCAGACCTCCAAACCATCAGGTGTCCCGTAAAGTACATCTGGAATGCCGTCGCCGTTGACGTCACCGAGGGTGAGCCCGCGAACGCCTCCGATCAGCGTGAACGTGCCGAGCTCGACGAGGTCACCCGCGCCGCTGCCCGCAAGGATCTTCAATTGAGAATCCGGCGCACCGAGCGTCGCGCCTGCGATGTCCGAGATCCCATCCAGCGTCATGTCGCCCGCGGCAAAACTCGCCAGAGAAGATGGAGCGAAGAACGGTTGCGGCCTCAACGCGCCGAATCCTCCAACACCGTCCCCCAAAGCGATCAGAAGTGGTACGTTCGCCTCGAGGTCCGCGATCGCGAGATCCTGATCTCCGTCTCCGTCGAGATCGGCGATCACGACATCGATAGGTAGGAGAAGACGAGAGGGATCGGTAATGGCGAGAGGTGTCGCCTGTTGGCTGAGATGGAGCGTGACTTGCCCTGAAAGGTCCGCGACGGCGATATCGTCGAGCCCGTCGCCGTCAACATCACCCACCGCGAGCCCTGCGGTCCGCCACACCGCCGGAAGCGATGGAGCGGGAGTGAACCCGCCGAGACCGTCCCCCGCGATCACTGCGACGGCGCCTTCACCGGCGGCGATCACATCGGGGATGCCGTCCCCCGTGGCGTCGGCAATCGCCACATCACGGAGTGAGTTTCCAATCGCGACGTTTCGCGGTGAGCCCGGATCCGGAACGAGACCACCGGCGCCGTCGCTCAGGAAGATATAGACGAAGCCGTCCGAGCGATCGCCGAACACGACATCTGCGAATCCGTCGAGTGCCGGATTGAGGGAGCCCATCGCGACGGAGTCGCCGATCGCGGCGTTCGGACCGTTGGGCGGGAGCACCCACGGCGTGCCGGATTGGAACCCGCCGTCGCCGTCACCGAGGTGGACCCGTAGCTCGGGAACGAGGGACCCGTCCCAGCCGCTCGTGGCGGCATCGAGGTTGCCGTCGTTGTCGACATCACCGACCGCGATGCCATTCACGTTGGGTGCGGGGAAAGGCGCTCCGGTCGAGCGGAGCAAGCAAGGCGCGGGGCAAGGTCGGTCCGTCAAATCGAAGAGCGGCCTCGTGAAGACGGCTGCGAGACTGCCACCGCCCGTTTGAGGATCGATAGAGAGTAGGTGCCCCTCGTTGTTGCTCACAGGCACGCTGCCATACAGGATGTCGTCTCGGGTGACGGCCAGACCGAAGACCGGCGTCGCGCCGATCAGTCCGATGTCTCTGAGCTCGACGCCGGTCGTTGGATCGAGCTCGACGAGTCGGTCCGTGACACCGTCATGCTCGAGTGCGGCGAAGAGCACGCCGTCTCGAGTGAACGTCAGCGAGTGGATCGGAGCCGGAGCGTTGCCCACGATTGTAGCGGTGGCGTTCGAAGGCTCGATCCGCGCGAGCGCGCTCGTTGGGCCGAGAGTCGATGACGGAGCGTCGATGACGCCGTAGAGTTTCCCGTCCGCGGGGTTTATCGCCACCTGCGTAATGCTCTGCGGGGTGCCGAAACCGTCCACGAAATCCCCCACGCCGGTACCCGTGGGATCCGGGGGTGCGTGTCGTGACAGGTCGCTCCCGCCCGCGACGAGCAAGCTCGCGCCGGCATCGAAAGCGATCCCGAAGCCGAGCCCACCATTCGGTCGGCCGAGTCGGCCGTAACGTCCGGTAGCGGGATCGAGCAACAGCAAATACGCTCCGCCGGGTCCTCCGCCAGAAGCAAGGAGCACGCCTGGCGGCAGCACGGTCGGTGTATTCAGCGCTGAGACGGGGTCACTGTTCAGCAGCACCTCGGCGCCATCCTCGACGCCGTCATCGTCCGAATCCGGGCGGACCGGGTCCGAGCCGATCGCGTGCACCTCTTCGCCGTCGAGGAGACCATCCCCGTCGGAGTCGGGGTTCAGAGGGTTTGCTCCGACTGCGGCTTCCTCACCGTCGAGGAGCCCGTCGTCATCGGAGTCCGCATCGTTGGGATCCGTGCCGAGCGCGGCCTCATCCTCGTCGCTGACCCCGTCTCGATCCGTGTCCCGCAAGACTTCGATCGTGACCGAGTCTTCTCCGAAGAAGCCACCGAAGACATCGACCTCGAGCCGGATCCGATGAATCCCTAGGGACTGCGGCTGCCAGGAAACGATAGGAGTGTCGCCGAGGAAACCATCTCGATCAGAGATCCATGAGTAGAGAGGCGCCGTGAAGTCTCCACGCAGCGACGATGACAACGAGACGTCTTGGCCTTCGAGCACCTTCTCGCCTTGCTTGGGTGTGCGGATCGTGACTGCCGAGCGCTTGGTCAGTGCGAGGTCGGACGCGATGCCGAAATGATCGGAGAGATAGCATCGCAGCCTCGGGGCTGCCGGATCGCTCAGCCAGTTCTCATCTTCGCATAGCTCGATGTCGATGTCTTCGTCCGTGCGCCTCATGGCTTGGACTTCGATGCCGTAGACCGCGCCTTGTCTAACCAGCACGTAGTCGAGACGCTTTCCCGGCTCAGCGGGGAACCAGTTGCGCGCATAGGCGGAGAGCTCTCGATCTACCGTCAGACGATCGGTGGCGGACGCCGGGCCGTGAAACTTGAACAAATCGGCTTCCGGTCCGAGTCGCAATATCCGCAGCATCTCGTCGAGCTCGAGCCCGGTCTCGTGGATGTTCAGATCTCCTACGATGAGCACGGGATGATCCGAATCGGTATTGGAGAGGATGAACCCCTCGAGCTGACGTAGTTGTAGCGCTCGCGCGGCAATTCCGAGAGGTTGGTGGCCCGCTTGGAGGTGAGTGTTCACGACCCACACATAGTGATCGGGGTCGGAGCCCACGTGGATCTTGTCGACGGTGAAGCCTTTGTTTGCAAAGCAGTCGTCGCCGTCGCAGTCCTCGTAGATTTCTTGCTGGTGCGCCGCGCCGTCGAGGACTTGAAGGGCGAGGGGTGCGAGGCCGACACGGACCAAGAGTCCGAGCCCTGCTCCCTGTCGGGGCGGGATCCCGCCGCTCGATTCCGGACCCTGGCTGAGGAAGTGGGCCGGAGTCTCTTCCTCGATCTGATCGTCCTGATCTTCGTCGAAGAGCTCTTGCAGCGCGACGAGGTCGAACGCCGCGACCCGCTCCGCAATCAAAGATGCGCGCTCTTCGTTATCGGCTTCGGAGTTCTGAACGCGCATGGCGTACTGAGCCTCCAAGTTCGGAATATTCGTGCAAAGCTTCGCCGCGATCGGATCGAGAAGGCCCGCCGCACAAATCGCGATGACCTGACTCGGGCTGAAGAGCACGGGTGGACGCAGGACGGTGTTCTGGGTCCAGAGTGAGAACGGAAGTCCCACCACGAACAGCATCCGGCGTTCTTCGACGTTCACCCCAGGCGCGGATAAGGACAGGTTCACCCGAAAGGTCTCGAGGGGTGCGTCGGGGTCTAGGGTTCCATCGATGAACCAACGCCCGCTCTCGAGCACGAGGTGCAAGAGTGGCGGGAACGGATCGACCGTGCCCCAAAACGCCGCCGGCTCATCGACAGGAACGGGAAGCTCGCAACGGATCGTCTGCCCCGGCTCGAGAGTGACCGTCAACGGGCAAGAGGCGACGGCCGGGCCACCGTCATCGACGATCGAACCGTTGGCGGTCAGGTCGTCGTCACCCCGTTCTCCATCGATGAGGTGGAGCACGACCCGGTCTCGCTCCATCCGTGCGCCCGTGCGTCCGTCGAAATCGAACCGATACCAGTGAGGCGCGGGATCGTCAGGCGTCGGGCCGAACTTGTAGTAGGTGCCCACCGCGGTGGCGTCGGGCAGGCTCATCGAGAGCGACGTCGTCTCGCCATCCGTCAGCCCATCGATTCGGAAGGATACGACTCCTAGCGGGAGAGAGATGTCCACCGGGGTGTCGGATGGCGCGGCCGTAGCATCGACGGCCGAGAGCGTGCTCCCGACCCGAGAGACGAGCGTGAGCCGGTCACCTGTCACCGCGCTCGAAACGTTTTCGACGTGGCTTTGGAGCGCGTCGGCGATGCCATCTCCGTTTCCGTCGATCTGCTCATCCGTCTCGACAACGATCTCAACCGCACCGCTTGCCTCGTTTCCGGCCCGGTCGACTGCGGTGACGACGATTGATTGTGGACCCGAGTCGAGCGTAAGCACGCAAGAAAAGCACGGTCCCTCCAAAAGGGCCGGGACACCGTTGCACAGGACCTGCTCGATGCCGGAGCCGGCCTCCTCGAACCCGCCCGTCACTAAGACGGAAGAGCTCGGCAACGTCTCGCCAGGGAGCGGCGCGTCGATCGTGACCGTGGGTGCGGTCCTATCGATGAGGACGCTTACCGGGTCAGAGACGCCCGCTCGCCACAGCCGCGGTCGTCCGTGAAACGCCAACGCGCGGATTTCGTGCTCGCCGTCGGCGACGCTCGCCACGTCGACCGCGAAGGTGTGGGTCGAGCCGTCATCGGGCGACGTC
>JAJCXL010000212.1 GCA_029263435.1 Acidobacteriota bacterium
GCCGCGGGTGATTACCGGCTTGTTGCTCATCGTAGTTTTGTTCCTCGTGACGAAGCTGCTCGAGCGCTTCATGCGGCGCATGTTCAAGCGGGTCCAGCTCGATGCGCTGTTCGAGAAAGTCGGCTTCGACCGAACGTTGAAAGAGATGGGGCTTCAGCAGCCGCCGAGCGACGTCCTCGCGCGGGTTGGCTACTACTTGCTCTTGTTCTTGTTCGCGCGGGCGGTGGTCGACGCTCTCGGCATCCTCGTGATCTCACAGGCCATGGGAACGTTTTTCGGCTATCTGCCCAACCTGGTGGCTGCTGTTCTGATCCTCGTTCTCGGGACGGCCGGGGGGCAGGTCGCCGCGCGTGCGGTGGCCGCATCCGCGGAAGGCTCCGGACTGGACTACGGCGCGTCTCTCGGCAAGGCGGTATCCGGACTCATCTTGTTCATCGCCGGCATCATGGCGGTCGGGCAATTGCAGGTCGACACCGAGATCGTCCGTATCGTCACCAGCAGCGTTCTCGCCGGGCTGGCACTGGCTTTCGGCTTGTCGGTCGGCCTCGGTAGCAAAGAGGTGACGCGGAACATTCTCGCCGGCTACTACGCCCGTCAGATTCTCCGCGTCGGGGATCGCGTCGAGATCGACGGCCAGGAGGGGACGCTCAAGTCGATTGCAGCCACGATGACCGTGTTGGAGTCCGAAGGCGAGACGGTGGCTCTCTCCAATCAGAAATATCTGGAGAGCGTCGTCAAGCAGTAGGAGGGTTGCCGCTATCGGGTGGGTCTGGGTTCAGAAGGGTAGCGATCATCGTCACGAACTCGAGGATCACGAGAGCGATACCGTTCCAAAACAAACCGGTCATGTGCGATCCGAGTCGGCGTCGCTCGATCGAAGCTCGGACGCGGTCCAAGAAGCCGAGCTTCGGCTCTTCCAACAGGCGAGCGAGCTGCTCCACCGGCGGGCCGAGCTCGTCGTCGTCAATCATGGACCTGCATCCTCGGTGGTAGGACGTTCCGCGGCGTTCCACATCGCGCGGAACTCTTCCCGTCCGCGCTTGATCCGCATCTTGACGGCGGACAGCCCGACCCCGAGCTCATCCGCAATCTCCTGATAAGAGAGACCGTCCAGATCACGCAGCAGCAACGGGAGGCGGATGGAGTCGCTGAGCTCGTCCAGAATCGCGCCGATGCGCTCGCGTTCCGATCGAGCTTTGAGTCCGTCATCCGCTCTCGAACGAGACTGGAGCGCTTCGTGGCCGCTCGTTACCGCCTCATCGAGGGCGACGTGCGTTTTGTTCTTCTTCTTGTCGAGATAGTTCAGGCAGTGGTTGATCTTGATGCGGTGGAGCCAGGTTCGAAAAGTGGATCGGCCTTCGAACCGAGAGAGCGCGTAGAACGCTTTGACGAAGACCTCTTGCGCGAGATCTTCCGCGTCGTCCGGCGCCCGGGTCAAGTAGCGGCAGTTGGCCATCACTTTGCTCTGATGACGCTCGACGAGCACCCCGAAGGCGCGCTGCCCCGCTTCGGGCTCTCGTTGCAAGACTTCGACGAGATGCTCGTCGGTTTCGATCTCGATGGCGGCCTCCTGAGCTCGCCTAAAGGGTAGTCTCTCGACCGCAAATAGCACAATGAGGTAAGCCCAATGTCGCGCACATCGATCTAGAGTCCCGCGAGGGGAAAAAGTCACCTGCTGCGGCGAGGAGACTCGGTTTCCTTCGAGGCCTAGCGGTCGAAGGACTCTTTTCGCGCGGCGTCGGAAAGAGGGATCAAGAAGCGCATCGGGTCCGGAAGCATTTTTTCGCGCACCGCGTGCAGCGAGCTTTCTCCCGCATAGCTCACCGCCGATTGGAGGTGGCCGCGCACTCGGTGGAGGACGTCGATGACGCTGCCTTTATAGGGAACTTGAATTTGCATGCCCTCGGAGGGAGGCACCGCCGACAGGTCCGTTTCGCCGCTACCCGTCTCATACTGTGACTCGAGCACGGCTTGCGGCGACGTCATTCCGCGATAGATCTTGCGCTTTTGATGCGTGGCCGGATCTTCGATCAAATGACCGGGAGACTCGTCCGTGCCGGAGAGCGCGCTTCCCAGCATGACCGAGGAGGCCCCGCAGATGAGGGCCAGGAAGATGTCTTTGTCCTCGGAGACCCCTCCGTCCGCAATGATGGGAACTTTCCCGTCGACCGCACAATAGGCTTCGCGGATCGCTTGGAGCTGGGGCACCCCGGCCGCGGTCTCGAGTCGAGTGCGGCAACCTCGGCCAGGGCCGACGCCGATTTTGATCGCGTCCACGCCGAGATCGGCGAGGAAGCGCGCGCCTTCGCCCGTCGCGACGTTTCCGCAAATGAGCGGGGTCTCCGGGAACTGCTTTCGGATGCTCTCGACTCCCTCGCGCATGACGTCCGAGTGACCGTGAGCGACGTCGATGACCAGCGCGTCGGCCCCCGCTTCGACGAGGGCGGCCGCGCGCTCCAGCTGATCGCCTCGGGCGCCGATGGCGGCGCCGACTCTCAAGCTTCCCTTGTCGTCCTTGCTGGAATACGGTCGCCTCTTCGCGAATAACAGATCGCGAAGGGTGATGAGGCCTTTGATGACTCGGTTGTCATCAACCAGCGGGAGTCGCTCGATCCGCTTGTCGAACATCAATCGCTCGGCGTCGGACTCGCTGATCCCCGGCGCGCTGATGTGGAGCTTGGAGAACGGAGTCATGAACTCGTCGACAGGTCGAGACAACGCGCTTTCGGTCCGCGGTATATCGCGATTCGTCAAGATCCCGGCGAGAATACCGCTGCCCGGACTCTCTTCGACGAGAAGAGCGGTGATCTGATGTCTGGCGGCCACTTTCTTTGCTTCGCCCAACGTCGTCCCGCACGCTACCCGACGGGGGCTTTCGATCACCGCGCTGTGGCTGCGCTTCACGTAGCGCACCATCTCGGCTTGGCGCTCGATCGACAACGCGCGGTGGATGATGCCGATCCCGCCCTCGAGAGCCATCGCCTTGGCCATTTCCGCCTCGGTGACACTGTCCATGTTCGACGAGACGACCGGAAGTCCCAGCGGGATGGTCGGGGAGAGCCGGGAGCTTAGAGAGACGGTGCTGCGTGTGGAGACGACGCCCATCTGGGGGCGAAAGAGGAAGTCGCTAAAGGTTTTTCCGATGAACCGTTCGTCTAAGATGCTCACACGTCTAGCATCTCAACGGCACTCGCGCGGATCAAATAGGCTCAGGTAGAGCTCAGCCGGCCCACGTCGAGCAAAAGGGCGATGACGCACACTGCGGCAGGGATGGCAGCGGCCCCGAGCCCGAGACTGGTGCCCAAAAGAGGCGCGCGCAGCAAGATGATGCCGTTCGCTGCGAGCGCGCCCATCAGAAGGGCCCACCACGCCCACACATCTCCTCGACGATAGGGGATGACGGTGATGAGGAGAAAGAGCACCGCGTAGCCGGCAGCGAAAGCAGCGGCGGTCCCTCGGCGCGCTTTTATCGCGGTGGCCACGTCGGCTCGCTCGGAGGTGAGCTCGTTGAGAGTGATAGGGCCGATCTGATCGTCTGACTGAAAATAAGCGACGCTCATCGAGGCGAGAGAGCCGAACATCGTGAGTCCGCCTACGAGAGTCAGAAGAATCCAGCTGACCATTCTCAATTTCGTGCTCATGCGATCCTCCGCGTTGTCGAGAAGACTAACCGGCGGGTTGGCGCGAGGGCAACTCCACTACCGCGGGTCGGCCGTCAGCCGTCGATGTGGCCCCAGATGTCTCCAACCGTGAACCCTTCCGGGAAAGGGTCCGACGGATCGACGACGTAGCTCGACCATCCGGTGATCCAAGCGGAGCCGCTGAGCGTCGGTACGACCGCCGGGCGATCGCCCACCTTGGTCTCTTTCAGGAGTCGTCCGGTGAAGGTCGTACCGAGCGGGCCTTCGTGGACGAAGTCCTCGCCCAAAGCGAGCTCACCTTTTGCGTATAGGCTCGCCATCTTCGCGCAGGTCCCGGTGCCGCAGGGAGACCGATCGAGAGCCCCGGTCCAGGTCTCGGGGCGCTCCCAATCGAGATCGCCCGACGAGACGATGACGGCGTTTCTCCTGCTGACCTCTGGACGCTCCGACGCCCCGGAGAGCTGCGAGATCGTGACCCCCGCGATCGCCGGGTTCTCCGGGTGGACGACGTGCAGCTGCTCTTGCGTCGCCTTCTTGATCATTTCACCGACGCGCGCGATCTCTCCGCCGTTATCCGCTCCGAGGCGCACGCCCAGAGCCTCGGCGTCTGCGATGACGAAGAACATGCCTCCATAGGCGACATCGACGATGACCGAACCGAGCTCGGGCACTTCGATCTTCCGATCCAAGTGGACGGCGAACGCGGGCACGTTCTCGAACGTGACGCGCTCGACCTTGCCGTGGTTCACGTCGGCGGTCACTTCGATGAGCCCGGCCGGCGATTCCAAGGTCAGCTTCGTGACCGGCTCCTGGGCGGGCACCATTCCGGTCTCGATGAGTGCCGTGGTGACGCAGATCGTGTTCGTGCCCGACATCGGCGGGTACTCGACTTGTTCCATGATCACGAACCCGGCATCCGCTTCCGGCCTCGTCGGCGGCAATAGCAGATTACAGTTCGACGCCGGGTAGCCGCGGGGCTCCCTCAGCATGAGCTTGCGTAAGTCGTCCGCTTCCTGTTCGAGATACTTCATTTTCTCGAACATCGAGTCGCCGGGGACATCGAGCACTCCGCCGGTGATGACGCGCCCCGGCTCGCCGCAAGCGTGGAGGTCGACCGCCTGTATCATTCTCGAGAAACGCATGGCGCGATTCTATGCGAGATCGCGAGGGGGACTAGAATATGACGAGCGTTTCGAAGGGAGACGTAAAACGGAGATGGAGACAATGGCCAAACAGATGCGCGGTGAGCGAGGTGCGTTCGCCGCGATCGGTATCGTCAGCGTCTCCGCCCTCGGCTTTTTGTTCTGGCTCCTCTACTTTCGAGAAGCGGCCGCTGGAGCTCCGGCGTGGACGGCCTCTCTGCCGGCGGTCAACGCGAGCCTGAACTTCACGAGCGCGGTGCTGCTCACGGCAGGCGGCTGGGCGATCCGAACCGGCCGGCGCGAGCTTCATATGAAGTTGATGCTGGCAGCGGTGAGCGTCGCCGGGGTCTTCCTCGTGAGCTATATCGTCTACCACCACTTTCATGGGGATACGAGATTCGGGGGCGAGGGGTGGGTGCGCCCGCTCTATTTCTTCATCCTGGTGACCCATATCGTGGGCTCGATCGTCGCTTTGCCGATGGTGCTCACGACGCTGTTTTTCGCGGCGACCAAGCGTTTCGATCGGCACCGGCGGATCGCTCGGATCACGTTTCCGCTATGGCTCTACGTCTCGGTCACCGGAGTCGCGGTGTTTTTCTTTTTGAAGCTATGGGGTTGAGCTCGCTCGTCCTGATCGCTGCCGGGCTCTACGCCTCTTCGATCCCATCGCCTTTAGGCACGGACCTGACGGCGTCGCTCGACCAGGAGTCGCGTGTGCTCGTGTTGCCGAGCGCGGCTGGATCTTCCCGGACCGCTGTGCGAGACCGCGTCGAGTGGTTCGCGCCTGAAAGTTTTTCCTTCGTGGGGCATCTCGACGGAGAGCCGGAAAGCTCCGTCGTGATCGCGGTGCATCGAGGCGCCGTTCGGGGGATCGCACGGAGCGTGGCCGGAGACTTCCGGATCCGCGGACGAGAGCATGAGCCGCTTCACGCCGAGCCATTGCCCCAGACGTCTCAGGTCGGCGCAGAAGCATTGATGCCTCACGACGGCGGAGGGGCATTGTCCGGATCCGCGAGCTCGGGGCGTGACGACGGGACAGTCCTCGACTTGCTCATGGTCTACACGCCGAGCGCGCGCCGGGCGAGCGGCGGTGCGGCAGCGATCGAGGCGCTGATCCATCTCGGGGTGAGTGAAGCGAACCTTGCGCTCGACCGAAGCGGCGCGGGCACCAGGCTTCGTCTCGTCTACCTGGGGGAGATCTCGTACCAAGAAGCCTTCGACGTCGAAGGAGATCTCGAGCTGTTGCGGCGAGAGGCGGACGGAGCCGCGGATCGGGTCCACCGGTTGAGAGAGATGTACGGGGCCGACCTGGTGCAGATGGTCGCTGAGCAAAGCGATGACTGTGGGATCTCTTATCAGCTCGGAGGTGAGAACCCTGGTTTCGAGAGTTGGGCGTTTTCGGTCGTGGCTCGCGAGTGCATCGACGTGGGCTTCGCGATCGCCCATGAGGTCGGCCACAATTTGGGCTCCGATCACGCGCCCGAAGATCCCATCTCGAGGGGAGCGTTTCCGTTCTCGCACGGCTACAAAGATTTCCTGGCGGGCTTTCGTACCGTGATGTCCTACGGACCGGGACGTCGCATCGCGCGGTTCTCGAATCCGCGTCAGTCGCTTCGGGGCTGGCCTTTGGGTGGCCCTCGCTCGGACAACGCGCGCTCGATCCGCATCACCCGAACGACGGTCGCCGGCTTTCGAAAGAGCCGACCCCTCCCGACGATGACCGAGCCCAGAGCGGGCGCTTTTCTCAACGGTCCGGTCTGGCGATTCGAATGGACGTCGCGGCAGCCCGTCGAGGCGTGGAGGCTCGTCATCGGCGCGAGTCCGGGGGGACGCGAGATCTTCGACAGCGGGTCGATACGTCGAGGACGGACGATCGACGTCACGGGAGTCGGAGGCGTCAGCGGACCTGTGCACGTCCGTCTCTGGGTCGAGAGCGGGGGCGCGTGGTCGTATCGGGACTGGCGTTACCGGGTGCGCCCTGAGCCCTGACGCTCGATGCGACACGCGCGCTATACTCTTCGTCTGCGGGTGGTGTATCGACGCCCGCCAAACCCATCCCATTGATTAGGAGTCTTCCATGACGAAACAACTAGCGGTTTGCGCCGCTCTCATCGGTCTCGCTGCCGTGGGCTTCGCCCAGGACCGCCAGCCCCGTGGAAAAGCAGAGACCATGGTCTCTGGCAAGAAAGTCGTGATCGATTACGGCCGGCCTGCCCTAAAGGGTCGAAGTCTCGACGCTTTGATGAAAAACCTTCCCGAGGATCGCATCTGGAGAGCGGGTGAGAACCAGGTCACGACCCTGGAGACCGCCACCGACTTGAAGATCGGCGGGAAAATGATTCCTGCCGGCAAGTACAGCCTCTACGTGCATGCGGCGGAAGGTGGCGATTGGTCGCTTTGCGTCAACAAGAACCTAGGTGTCGCCTTGGGCGAAATCTGGGATGAAGCGCCCCCCGAAATGGCGAAAGAGCCGTGGCCCGAGCTACGCGGCTACGCGAAGAACATCGCCGATGCGGAAGTCGTGCGGATTCCGTTGAAGAAGATGTCCGGCTCCTCGACCGACGTTTTCACTATCGCTCTTACCTCGAGCGAATTGAAGATGTCCTGGGGCGATGCCTCTTGGGCCGCTGCCGTTTCGGCCAGCTGAACCCTTCTCGAGTCAAGGGGTGGGGCCTCGTTTGAAGGCTCCACCCCAACGCGACCACGACCCAGGATGACCTACACCCCCGTCTCCGGCCTTTCGTTCCTCCGGCCCAACCCCTGGTACATTCGACGGCATGGCCCTCTATCTTGCGGTTGATATCGACCAAACTTACACTATACTGAACTTACACCTCCGGGGGTGTCATTCCCGGATTTCAGGAGTGTAGAGCTCATGTTGAGTCCGATGTTTTGGTTGAGTTTTCTTGGTGTTTTTCTCATTTTGGCGTGGCTTTCCGACGCGGTGTTGTCGCTCTCCGAGCTCGACGTACGCAAGGTGCGCCGGCCGGCGTCCAAGCCCAGACTGGTGAAGGTTTCGGTGCCGGAATCAGCGTTTCGGTCCGACTGGAAGAAAGCCGCCTGACTGACCGCCTGACCGGATGCCGCCTGACCGGATGCCACGCCGGAACGGTTTCAGACCGTCAATGGTTCGTTTCGGACTTCGCGACTTTGACGGAGCGTGCGACCACCGCGCTATCCACGAGATCGTCGAACTCTTGCTGACTATCCGCCGGGTTCGGGCTCGGACTCGTTACCGTGCTTCCTTTGAGGGACTTCAGCCATTTGCGGATTTTGGGGCCGCCGTTGACGTCTGGCTCCGATGCCGGCGCGACCCCGGCCGGTGCCGCCCGTTGAGCCGACGGTGCGACGCCCCCCGCTTCGAGGCTCTCCAGCTTGCGAATCACGGTGTCTAATTGCGCGGCCATCTTCACGAGCAAGTTGCCTTCGAGGCCGAATCCACCGCTTTTTTGTTCGACGGCATCGTCTCCCACCGGCTTAAGGTTCAAGTCCGCGACAGCTTGGTCGACGTGGGGTGCTTTAAGGACCTGCTGCTCCTCGACGTAGCCGATGAGGAGTGTCCGCTCGCACACGATGTTGACGAGTCGCGGAATGCCGCGCGAGGAGTGGTGAACTCTTTCGACGGCCTCGGGCGAGAACATGTCCGGGTTCGGAGCACCGACCACATCGAGGCGATGTTTGATGTAAGCCCCGAGCATTTGTAGGTCATACGGTTCCAACCAGCAGCGCACCACGGCGCGCTGACTCAGCGACTCGAAGTCGGGCGTCTGGAACTTGCGCTCCAGCGAGGGCAGGCCTGCCAGGATGATCTCGACCAGCTTTTGCCCTTTGTGCTCGAGGTTCGTGAGCAACCGGAGCTCCTCGAACTGCCCATCCGTGAGACCCTGGGCTTCGTCGACGAGAACGACGACCGTCTTGCCCGCGGTGAGCTGGCCGCGCAGGAAGATATCCATATACTGCGAAACGCTGTCGGTCGAATCTTGTGGCTTGAAGGGGATCAGAAGCGCCCGTGCGACTTGGCGGATCAGGGAGGCTTCACCGACCGCGATGTCGGAGAGGAACACACCGCTCAGATCTCTAGAGAAGCTCCGCAAAAGCCTCAAGAGTAGGGTGGTCTTGCCGGTTCCGGGCTCGCCGAGAAGTAATGCGAGGCCTTGGCGCTCTTCGATGGAATAGCACAGCTCGTTCTGCGCAACCTGATGGGCGTCACCGTAGTAATACGCCGGATCGTGCGTCAGTTTGAACGGCTTGTCTTTGAATCCGTAATGCTGAAGATACATTTTGTACCTATCTAACAGATAGCTCGAGCAAAGGCACGTTAAGTGTTGCGGGGAACTACGATTGTAACCTAAGGGCGGGTATCCGTAAAACCCCACATGTCGGTTCCAATTCCCGGGGAACTTTCGGCTGCTTGGCGCGTTCTAACCCATTGAAAATGGTGATGGTCGGTGACGACGCTCTCATGCTCCGCACGCAGGCGGGGGACCGGGACGCCTTTGCCGCTTTGATTGATCGCCACAAGCACAAGCTCGTCAACTACTTGACGGCGATGGCGCGTGATAGGGACCGTGCCGAAGAGATCGCCCAAGACGCGTTCTTGAAGGTATTCCAGCACCGCGACGTCTACGAGGAGAGGGGCCAGTTCGCGCCCTATTTGTATCGAATCGCCACGAATCTCCTGCGATCCGAGGACCGCAAGAGTCGCCGCCGCGAAGTGTTGCTCGGTATGTTCTCTGCCCGTCGCAATGGCCACAACGGAGTCCGTCCGAGCCAGGAAGCGCAGCTACTCCACGGTGAGCTGTGTGGCCACTTGGAGCGTGCGATCGCGGCCTTGCCCCTACGCTTTCGTTCGCCGCTGTTGTTGCGCGAGATCGAAGGGTGGTCGTATCGAGACATCGCGAGCGTGCTGGATTGTCGCGAAGGCACCGTCAAGTCTCGGGTTCACCGAGGGCGCGAGAAGCTTCGGACCCTCTTGACGCCCTATTGGAATGGAGGTCGAACATGAGCACGATGCGAGACGAGGATGTCGGTCCGCTCCTCAAGGAGCTTCCTCGACACCAGGCCTCGTCTGATTTCACGGAGCGCGTGATGGGACGGCTCGACCACGAGCCCTCGAGGTCGCGACCCCCACGGCGTCGACTCGCGTGGGTGGCGGCCGCGGTGCTGGTGGTGGGGACGGTCGCGTTCACCAGCCACACCCTCAGACAGCGAGAAGAGCGCCGCCTCGCTGAGACGCGACTCGAGGAGATGCGCCGCGAGTATCGCGCTCTAGAAGCGGAGCTCGAGCAGTTGCGCTCGCTGACCTCCGACGTCGAGCCCGTGCTGGAGCTCGGAGGTACTGACGAGCTGGATTTCATTTTCGACGGAAGACGGTTTGCGGAGCGTTCAGGTGCGCGAGCGGAGCCCGTCTCTCACACCACCCGGTAACAGCACTACATTAAAAGGAGTCGAACCATGAGATTGCATCGAATCGTGAGCGGGGCATTAGCGGTGTCCCTGTGTGCTATAGCCGCATCGTCGGGGGCCCAACAAGCACCGGCGCAAGGCGAGCGGGTCCATCGATCGGTTGCGAAGGTCGTCGTGCGCGGGATGGGCCGGGGTTTCATCGGGGTACAGGTGCTACCTCTGACGCCGGAGCTTCGCACGCATTTCGGCGTGCCCGAAGATCTCGGCATCTTGGTGTCCAGCGTCGAAGACGGGGGGCCGGCAGACACGGCGGGCATTCGCGTCGGGGATATCCTGAGCGCGGTCGATGGTGAGAACGTCGAGGGAGCCATGTCGTTGTCGTCGGCCATCCGAGGAAAGAAAGAGGGCGAAAGCGTCATGGTGGAGCTCTATCGAGACGGCGGTCTTCAGAGCTTCCCGGTCGTTGTCGGAGAGCGCGATCGGAGGGTGTTCGACTTCGGCGGCGACTACACGTTCCGCACCGAAATGCCGGGTCACGACGTCTTCATTGCGACCGACGGTCTGCATCTCGATGACGAGGCGCGCGAAGCGATGCAAGACGCCATGCGCGAGCTGGGAGACAGGTTCGATAGTGCGGAGTGGCAAGAACGACTGCAACGCTTCGAGCAGCTGGACTTCTCCGCCATTCAGGAGCGAATGAAAGAGGTCGAAAAGCGACTCCACGAGCTCGAGGAAGAGCTCGAAGAAAGCTTCGAGAAACGAAAAGACGGCATCTAGGATTCCGGCTCAACGGTGGCGTCTGAACGCCTCGACCCTTGCTTTGACGGTGCGTCGGTCGAGGCCGAGCCGCCGCGCCGCTTCGAGATAGCTTCCACTGACGTCATAAACAGCGGCGCAGTACCGCTCGATGAGCTCGTCCGCGGTAAGGGCGGTCGCGGCGAGATCGATCATGGCGTCTTCGGACCCATTCGAAGGAGGCTTGGGTCGATAGTCTTTGCGGATCACGACGTTTCGAACGCATTGCTCGAGCTCTCTGACGTTACCGGGCCAGGCATAGCGGGGATCGAGATGTCGGCGCATCCACGCGCCGACCTCCTCCGCGACCGCTTCGGCTTCGTCGTCGTCGCCTACGATGCGTTTGGCGATAAACAGCACGAGGTCTCGAAGATCGTCCGGCGCGTCGTCGAGCTGCTCTCGGAGCGAGGGCGTCGTGATGAGATCCGAGCACAACCGGTAATAGAGGTCCTCTCGGAAACGCCCTACTTTCATTTCCGCGTCCAGGCGTCGATTGGTGGCGGCGACAATCTTGCCCGAGAAGCGCTGTGAGCGGGTGTCGCCCAGGGGTTGGAACTCGCGGTTCTGAACCACTCGGAGAAGTTTGACCTGAAGCTCGGGAACGAGCTCCGCGATCTCGTCGAGAAAGATCGTGCCTCGGTCCGGACACATGGACAGCCATCCTTTGCGGTCGGTGACGGCGCCGGTGAAAGAGCCTCGACGGTGCCCGAAGAGCTCCGACTCGATGAGCGAGGGGGCCAACGCGGAGAGATTGAGGGGGAAGTAGGCGTCGCGAGGTTCGTGCTCGAAGCGTCGAAGCCTCGCATCGAAAGGAACGTAGCGCGCGAGTCCGATCGCGCGCGCGACGAGCTCTTTGCCTGTCCCCGAAGGTCCGGTCACGAGCGTCGCGACGTCCGCCATCTTCGCGTAGAGCACGCGTCGGTAGCGTCTCGGATCGTGCGTGAAGATCGACTGCCAGACCGAGCCTCGCAACTTTGCCGCGGGTGCCGAGGTGCCGATGATCGAGTCGAAGATGTGACAAAAGGCGCGCCGTTGTTGAAACAAGAACGCGAACCAGTGAGCGATCGCGTGCTCGCCTCGCGCGGCCTCGAGAGGCAGCCCACGGAGATAGGCGTGGGCGTCGGCGGCGAACGCGTCGAAGAAGCTCACGTTGCATCCGCCCATGGCGCGGTCGAAGTCGCGCGCGTAACGATGGTAGAGGACTTGGAACACGAGCTCCTCGTAGAGCTGAGATTCACTCGGAGAGGGACGTTCGAGCCCACCGACGCGCGAGCATAGCTGGCTCACGAGAGCTTCCGCCCGCGCCGCCAGCGTCGCGACGTTCGCATTCTCGCGCCCGAGCGCGCCCCGCTCGACAGCACTCGGCACAAAGGCTTCGCCGAGGATGCCCCGCTCGATAGCGATGCGCTCCGGTAGAAACGGATTGCAGCTCGCGAGCGCGGATAAGCTGCGAGCGAGACGCTCTTGCTCCGGGGTCATCCAATCGTGGCTCGTCATGTACATGTAATGCGCAAACCGAGGCAAGGTTGGATCAAGGACCGGATGACCTGTCAGGGTCGCGGGAACGTTTGTTCAGAGAACAGCTCCGATCGCCGATGGCACGCGCCGTGCAACTCGACCGGTTGGATCGCGCGGCGAGAAGCTAATCCGTGTTGCCCCTAAACCCCCACTTTTCGTCGCGCGTTCCCCTCGCACCATACGGCGAAGCTCGCGCCCTGGTGGCCTGATTTGACCCTATGTAGAAAAGCATATAGTGTGGCCTCATGCGGTTGACTTATAACGGCGCGCTCGTGCTGCAGGCTCTGGTCAAAGGCCATGTCTACGGCTTCGAGATCATGGACTTCACCGGCCTTCCCAGTGGGACGACCTACCCGATCTTGCGGCGATTCGAAGAGGGCGGGCTCGTGCGGTCGCGCTGGGAGAGCCCCAAAGTGGCGAAGAAGGATGGCCGACCTCGGCGTCGCTTCTACGTGCTGACGCCGGAAGGGCACCGTGCGCTGGAAGCGGCGGTCGAACGGTTCGAAGCCCACCAGAGAATTTTCGAGACCGAGCCCACGCCGTGATGCCTCTCGCGAAAGTGGTGGCCCGTGGCGTCGTGCGAATGGCGAGCGTCCTCGCACCGCCTGAGCATCGAGGGCGTTTTTGCGAAGAGTGGGACGCCGAGATTTGGTACGAGAAGAAAAACACGCGAGCGCTCCTCAGAAGCGCTGGCGCGGTGGCGGACGCTTTGGCGCTTCGTCGCATCGCGTCGGCGTCTGACTTTCGCCGGGTGCGCTCGAGGAGGTTTACGTTGCTGCCTATCCAGGAGATCCGACAGACGCTCAGAGCCCTCCGGCTACGTCCGTTTAGGACTGGTGTCATCATCGCTACGCTCGCCTTGGCGATCGGCGCGAACACGGCGATCTTCAGCTTGCTTCATGCCGTCGTTCTCGAGCCTCTCGGCTATCCGGACTCCGGCGCTCTCGTCAAAGTGATCGGCCTGCATTTGCAAACCGGAAGTCGCGGCAACATCTCTCCGGCCGACTTCTATGACTTCGAGAGCGAGACCACGACCATGGAGTCGATGGGCGCGCACGGCTGGGTGGGCTCGTTCACCGTGACGGGCGGCACGTCGGATGACGGACCCCCGGAGCGCGTCCCCGGGTCGAACGTCACGGTGGGGTTTTTCAGGACCCTGGGAGTCGAGGCCCATCGTGGGGGATTGTTCTCATCCGAGGATGACGAGCCGAACGCGCCCCCCACCGCAGTGATCACGCATGCATTCTGGATGCGCCGATTCGGCGGCGATCCGGCCGTCATCGGCAAGCTCGTCGATGTGAACGCCGTCGCCCACGAAATCCTCGGTGTGCTGCCGCCTTCCTACCGCCATCCAGAGCCCAATCCCGAGCGGGAGCCTTCGATCTATGTCCCCTATCGGTTCGAGCGAGGCGACTCCCGCTCCGGACGCTTTATTCGCGCCATCGGTCGGCTGAAACCGGGGATGACGAAAGACGATGCGCGTTCCGAGCTACAAACCATTGCCGCTAGACTCGGTGAGACCTACCCGGATTCCAATCTGTCGCGAAGCGTCGACGTTTTGGAGCTCAAGGACGCGGTGGTACAAGAGGCTCGCACCGGTTTGTTCGTCCTTTTGGGTGCGGTGGGTGCGGTTCTTCTCATCGCTTGCGCCAATATCGCGAATCTAAAGCTCGCTGAAGGGAGTGAGCGTCGACACGAGCTTTCAATCAAGAAGGCGCTCGGCGCGGGACGATGGCAGCTCGTGCGTCAGCTCGTCATCGAAGCCTTCGTCCTGTGTGCCGCGGGCGCTGCCGCGGGCTTGTTGTTATCTCATGGCGCCCGGAACCTTTTCTTGCTCGGCGCGATTCCGCGGGCGGAAGAGGTCGCGATCAATTTTCCGGTGCTCGGGTTCACCTTTGCCGTCACGGCATTTTGCTCGGTGTTGTTCGGACTGTTTCCTGCGCTCGTGATTTCGTCGGAGGATTTGCGAAGAGGCTTCGTCCGTGGCGGCCCGCGCCATCTATTGATTGCCTTCGAGGTGGCGATCACCTGCGTACTCCTCGTCAGCGCGTCTCTCTTGCTCGGAAGTCTCGCGGAGCTTCGCTCGGCTCCGGCCGGCTTCGAGACCGATGACATCGCGACGATGCAGGTATCGTTGCCGACGGCGAGCTATGACGAAGGCGAGCAGATTCCCTTCTACGAAGACCTCTACGCGAAGCTCGCCGCTTTGCCGGGTATCGCGAGGGTCGGCGCCGTCAACATTCTTCCGCTGAGTCAGAACTACTCGAGGGACAGTTTTCAGATCGACGCGCGTCCCGCGCCTCCCGCCGACGCTCCCTCAGCCGAAGCTCGTTCGGTGAGCGTCGACTATTTCCGTACGATGGGTATCCCGCTCATGTCCGGCCGGCTCTTCGACGGGGGAGACACCCCCGAAAGTCCCCAAGTCGTCGTCATCAGCCGGGCGATGGCCGAGGTGTTTTGGCCGGGCACCGATCCGGTCGGCCAACGAATGACGTACAACCGCGGCGTTCCCGGCGACGACGAATCCATCGGTGGTCCCGGCTCACGCGAGATCATCGGCGTGGTGGGAGACGTCAAACACCTCGGGCTGGGCGACGAGATCGTTCCCATGTTCTACACCCCGCAGACTCAATATCCTTCGTTTCACACGATGACCCTCGTGATTCGGGCGTCGGTACCGCCCGAGTCGCTCACGCCGTTGGTACGTCGTGAGCTCGAAGCCGTGGACCCGAACGTACCTGTGTTCGCGGTGAGCTCGCTCTACGACGTCGTGGAGAACACGGTCGATGCGCCGCGATTTCGAAGCTATCTTCTCGGGCTCTTCGCCGCGCTCGCCCTCGGCGTGGCGCTACTCGGTATCTACGCGGTCATCGGAATCTCTCTCGACCAAAGAACGCAGGAGATCGGGATTCGCACGGCTCTCGGTGCGCGGAGTGCGCCGCTCGCCGGACTGCTGCTTCGTCAGAGCCTCGTACCGGTGGGGTGGGGGCTCGTGGCCGGCCTCGCTGCTGCGTTCGGCGCGACCCGATTCATGGAGAGCTTGCTCTTCAACATCAGCTCCTCCGATCCTCACGTTTATCTCGGCGTCGCGGCTCTGGTCCTCGTGACGGCTGGCGGGGCAGCGGCTATTCCCGTCGCTCGCGCCCTCCGGCTCGACCCCGTCCAGGCACTACGCTCGGATTAACCCGGGCGCTTCGGAGTAGAATGCTCACGTGCTTGCGACACTTGCATTGCTGACGACGCTGGCCGCAGAGATTTCCATCGCCGGCTTTCTCGGCCCGGGACAAGAGCTTGACCCCGAGCGTGGGCTGCTCGTGCACGAAGGTACGACGGAGGACGGCGGCCGGCTCGTCTACGAGCGTCCGGTGGTCGTACTGCCGCCGGTCATGACTGTCGGTGAGACCCATACGAGCTTGAGACGATTCGTTCTGCGCCGAGGCGGCGAGCGTGCGGGCGTCGGGTCCCATTATTTCGAGGCGGAGCTTGTCGGCGTGGAGACGCTCGAAGGCCACGGAGAGTGTCTCAAAATCCGGCGCCACATGCTGCGCATGGACTTCGCCGGCACTCAGCAAGGCGAGAACGTGACGGAGTGGTACGCCGCGTCCAAAGGTGTCGTGAAGCGCACCGGGGAGCGGTTCTGGAAAGACGCCGCAGGCGAGACGACGCGTACCGAAACACTCCCCGGCGAGCGCTAGATCTTTTCGAGCGCCTGCTTCAAGTCCTCGATGAGGTCCTGCGCATCCTCGAGCCCTACCGAAAGCCGCACGAGGCCGTCGGTGATGCCGACGCGCTTTCTCTCCGCTTCGTCGACATCGGCATGGGTCATCGTCACCGGATGAGTGACGAGAGACTCCACCGATCCCAGATTCTCGGCGAGCGTCCATAGCCCGAGCGAGTCCATGATTTTCTTGCCCGCGGCGACACCGCCTTGGACCTCGAACCACACCATGGCGCCATAGCCGCTCGCTTGTTTCGACGCGAGCTCGTGCTGCGGATGAGACGACAGTCCCGGATAGCAGACTTTGTCCACCTTCGGGTGGGTCTCGAGAAACTCCGACACGGCCATTGCATTCGCACACTGTCCGTCCATTCGGACCGACAACGTCTTCACTCCTTGAAGGGTGAGCCAGGCCACGTGCGGAGAGACGATCGTGCCGGTTGCGTTTTGGATGAAGCTGACTTTCTCGTCGAGCTTCGCCGTCGCACTCACGACCGCGCCGCCGACCGTCGCGTTGTGACCTTCGAGATATTTGGTGGTGCTGTGGATGACGAGGTCGGCGCCGAGCTCGATGGGCCTCTGGTAGTAAGGCGTCAAGAAGGTGTTGTCGACGGCGTGCGGGATACCTTTGGCTTTCGCGATCTCCGAGATCGCAGCGATGTCCGTCAGCTTCAAGGTCGGGTTCGCCGGCGTCTCGGTCAAGATGAGGCGGGTATTGTCACGAATGGCCTCTTTCACGGCGTCGGGGCTCGATGTGTCCGCGAAGGTGAAGTTGACGCCAAAGCGGGAGAAGATCTTGGTGCAAAGGCGATAAGTGCCGCCATAGGCGACGTCCGATACCACCGCGTGGTCGCCCGCGTTCAACATCGCAAGCATGACGCCGTGAATGGCTGCCATCCCGGTCGCGAAGCACGCGGTGCCCGCGCCGCCTTCGAGATTCGAGAGCTTGTTCTCGAGCGCGAGGACGGTCGGGTTTCCGGATCGCGAGTAGGAGAATCCTTTGGACAAGTACTTGTCCACCGACTCCTGCACGAAAGTCGTCGATTGGTAGATCGGGGTGAGAATGGCACCCGTCGTGGGATCCGGCTCGACGCCGGCGTGAATTTGCTTGGTTGCGAAACGCATTCGAGTGATGCCTCCTTGGATCTTCGTGATGCTTCGATGTTTGCTGCTGCGGGCCGAAAGACGCGTCTGTTGCGCAAACATCCCATCATACCGTAGCGTGCGCCCTGGAGGCGCTCATGATTACTCGACGGCGGTTCATCAAATCGACCAGCGCGGCAGTCGCCGCGCAGGGGCTCTCTCGCCGCATGGCCCCGGGGAGCCACGTTGCCGTGATCGGCGCCGGGGTGTTCGGGGGCTGGACGGCCCTGTCCCTGCTACGCAAAGGCGCCCGGGTGACGCTCATCGACGCCTGGGGCCCGGGCCACTCACGGGCGAGCTCCGGCGGGGAGACTCGGGTCATTCGGGCCTCCTACGGCGACCAGAAAATCTACGTGGATATGGTGGCCAGGGCTCTGGAATTGTGGCGAGACAATGAGCGGAAGTGGGGGACGAAGCTCCTGATCCCGTGCGGCTCGCTGCGACTACGAAAAGATGATAGCTACGCCGCCGTCGCGATGCCGCTTCTGAGAGACGCGGGTTTGGCGCCGGAAGGACTCTCGCCCGACGAGGCTCAAAGGAGGTTCCCGCAGATCAACATGGAGGGCGTGGGATGGGCCATGTACGAGCCGGACGCGGGGTATCTCTTGGCCCGGCGCGCCTGCGCGGCCGTCTACCGCGCTTTCCTCGAAGAAGGGGGAAGCTATCGAGCGATGGCCGTGCGGGCGACCGATCTCGAAGACGGCTTGCCCGAGGGACTGTTCTTGTCGGACGGGACTTATCAACTCGCGGATCAATATGTTTTTGCGTGCGGTCCGTGGCTTCCCGAGCTGTTTCCCGAAACGCTGGCCGGAAAGATCCGCCCCAATCGGCAGGAGGTCTATTACTTCGGTACTCCGGTCGACGAGGCCGGTTTTGGCGACGACCGCATGCCGTGCTTTCTCGACGGCGTCGTGTCTCCGTCTTACTACGGCATTCCGGGGAACGAGTGGCGAGGCTTGAAGATTGCGGGAGGCTCACCCGATGCGCCGAGCTTCGACCCGACGACGGGAGACCGGCGGGTCAGTCCGAAGCTCGTCGACAACGCTCGAAAGTACATGGCCATGCGGTTTCCCAAGATGAAGGGCGCACCTCTGGTCGAGTCGAAAGTCTGCCAGTACGAGAGCAGCCCGGATGAGAATTTCATCGTGGATCAGCATCCGTCGGCCTCCCACGTGTGGATCCTCGGCGGCGGCTCGGGCCACGGCTTCAAGCACGGTCCGGCGCTCGGCGAGAGAGTCGCGGCGACCGTGCTCGGTGAGCGTCCCAGGGATCCGGAGTTCTCGTTGGCTCGGTTCCATCCCTGAACGGCACGCGCGAGTTCTGAAAAGGGCGTTCGGCCCAATCGCTGTTAGAATCTAGGGATGGGTCGAAACATCGGCGCTGGGAGTTTGCCGGATCCGTCGATGCTCGTCGACGTTCCCAAGCTCGTCACCGCCTACTATAAGACTGCCGCCAAATCACCGGTCACGTTCGGAACTTCCGGTCACCGAGGCTCATCGTTGTCCGGCAGCTTCAATGAGGCGCATGTCCTTGCGACCACTCAAGCTCTGTGTGATTACCGGAAAGAGCAGGGGATCGATGGACCTCTCTTCTTGGGCGTGGACACGCACGCGCTTTCCGAGCCTGCTCGTATCAGCGTGCTCGAGGTCCTCTCCGCGAACGATGTGGATGTGTGCGTCGATGAAGCCGGAGGGTTCACGCCGACGCCGGTGATCTCACACGCGATCCTGTCGACGCCCGGCTCCGACGGAGTGGTGCTCACGCCGTCTCATAATCCGCCCGAAGATGGGGGCTTCAAGTACAACCCGCCTCACGGTGGCCCGGCCGATACCGACGTCACCGGATGGATCGAAAAGCGGGCCAACGAGCTCCTCAAAACAACCCTAAAGCGTCGACGGCCGATAGGGCGCCCGGTCGACTACGTCGATCGCTACGTGCAGGATCTCGGCGCCGTGATCGACATGGACGCGATCAAGAGCGCCGGCATCCGAATCGGCGTCGATCCTCTCGGCGGGGCGGGTGTGGCTTATTGGGGCCCGATTGCTGAGCGCTACGGACTCGATATCGAGATCGTCAACGAAGTCGTCGATCCCACGTTTCGCTTCATGCCACTCGATCATGACGGCAGGATCCGCATGGATTGCTCCTCGCCTTATGCGATGGCGGAGCTCATCAAGATGCGCGACCGCTTCGACGTGGCGTTTGGAAACGACACCGACAATGACCGCCACGGCATCGTGACCCGAAGCGTGGGTTTATTGAATCCGAATCACTACCTCGCCACCTGCATCCAGTACTTGTTCGAGAACCGAGACTTCAGCGCTCAGGCGATCGGAAAGACTCTCGTCTCGAGCGCCCTGATCGATCGGGTCGCGAAGCGGCTCGGTCGCAAACTGGTAGAAGTGCCCGTCGGATTCAAATGGTTCGTCTCGGGGCTGCATGAAGGCTCACTCGGCTTCGCCGGAGAGGAGTCCGCGGGTGCGACGCTCCTTCGGCAAGACAAGACGGTCTGGACCACCGACAAGGACGGCATCGTGTTGGGCTTGCTGGCGGCGGAGATGATGGCGCGCACCGACAAGGATCCGGGCGAGCTCTATCAGGTTTTGACGCAAACGCTGGGCGAGCCCGTCTACGAGCGCATCGATAGCCGAGCGACACCCGAAGAGAAAGCTCGATTGAAGGCCCTCTCCGCCTCCGACGTCACGGCCACGACGCTCGCGGATGACGCGATCGAACAAAAATTGACCACCGCGCCCGGCAATGGCGCGGCGATTGGCGGCCTCAAAGTCACGACCGCAAGGGGCTGGTTCGCGGCGCGACCCTCCGGGACCGAGGACGTGTACAAGCTCTACTCCGAGAGCTTCGTGGACGAGGCTCATTTGAAGAAGATTCAGCAAGAGGCGCGCGCGTTGGTAGCTTCCGTTCTCGCATGAGGATCCTTCGGCTCCAGGGCGGTGTTCAACATTATCCCTGGGGAGATACGCACTTCATTCCCGAGCTCATCGGAAGGGATAATCGCGAAGGCGAGCCTTTCGCCGAGCTGTGGATGGGGACCCACCCGGCGCTCCCGTCCATGGTAGAGGTCGAGGGTAAGCTCGTCCCGTTATCCGATGCGATGGAGGGGGAGCTTCCGTACCTTTTCAAGATCCTCTCCGCGCGACAGCCCTTGTCGATCCAAGCCCATCCGAGCGCAGCGCAGGCTCGGGCGGGCTTCTTGCGAGAAAACGCCGCGGGAGTGCCACTCGACGCGCCCCATAGAAACTACAAAGACGAGCGTCACAAACCCGAGCTGTTATGTGCCTTGACCGATTTCTATGCGCTCCGCGGATTCCGCCCGGACGAAGCGCCCGAGCTCGCGGGCTTCCACGCCTCTTCGCTCGAGGAGCTCTACGCGTCGTTGATGACCATGCCCCAGGACGAGGTCGACGCGTTCTTCGCTCCGCGGCTCGCGAAGCTCGAGGACCGAGCGCTTCATCCGGCCGAGCGAGAGTATTGGCTCGTGCGCTGTCACGGCGAGTTCTCGCGCGACGGGCACTACGATCGCGGC
>JAJCXL010000213.1 GCA_029263435.1 Acidobacteriota bacterium
TTCTATCGTCAGAGCGCTCGCGGGACTCCCACGAAGAGAAGACGGACGACAAAGAGGGATTCGTAGTCTCGTGGTCGACCAGAGAACGAACCCGACTAGAATGAACCCACAGGAGGACCTGGATGCCTCGAAAGATCGCGATGACGCTCATCATCTGGAGTAGCGCGAGCTGGGGATGGACCCAGATGCGGATCGACTACGTCGCTCATGCTTGCTTCATCATCGAAGCACCGTCTGGCGCGAAGCTAGCCCTGGATCCGTATAACGGGAATACGTGGATGGGCTACGCCTTCCCGAGTGACGTAGCCGCGGATGCGGTCGCGGTGACACATCCTCACTATGACCATGACGCGAGCTACTACTTCGGAGACGTCCCTGTCTTTCGGGAGCCCGGCGACTACCAGATCGACGACATTCGATTGACGGGGGTCGAGGGCGAGCACGCCGGCGCCCCGAGGTTTCGTCAGCGAGGCGCGACGCCTCACAACGTCATCTGGGTCGTCGAGGTCGACGGCGTACGGCTCGCACATCTCGGAGACAACGGACCCCTCTCGGAAGCCAGCCTGGCCGCGCTCGGTCGCATCGACATCCTCGTGGCTCGCGCGACCGGCGAAGTGTCGGACTTGGCTCCGACTCTCGAGCGCTTGGGCGTTCGCGTCCTCGTCCCCAACCACTATCGCATTCCCGAGATTTCCGATCTCCCCAAGGGTCTCAAGAGCGTCGATGAATGGACCGCCTCGCGGGAAGACGTCGTGAGGCACCCGACCAGCGTCGCGACCTACAAAAAGACCGAGCTTCCCGAGAGAACCACCATTCACGTGTTCACGCCGAGCACCGCGGTGCGTGCGTGGCCGGAAACGCTGCACCGGGCATGGAAAGCGTATGACGCCGGGGCGGCGCTCGACGACCACAACCCGCAGGCTACCGCTCACTATCGTGAAGCGGTCGAGCTTGCCCCTCGGGTCATGAAGTTTCGTTGGGCGCTCGGCAGAGCTCTCGCGGCACGAGAGCAAAACGACGAAGCGATCCGGGTGATCGAAGCAGGCATCGCTAGAGCTGCGGGCGACGATTGGACGGATGAGCTCCGAGCGCGCGCGGTGCTCGGCTCGCTCTATGCGCGTAGCGGCGAAACCGCACTCGCCGAAGCTCAATACCGCTGGGTCCTGTCGAGGCAGCGGACCTACGCCGCTCAGGAAGAGTCGGAAGCAAGAGAGTTTCTCCACAGACGCTGAGGGGTTCGCACTAGAATCCAGCAGTAAACGCGCGAACCGTTCTTTTTGAGCGCGCGAGCCAGAAAGGAGCTCGATATGAGCTACTACTTCAGCAAGAGCGTCGCTTTGCCTTTCGATGACGCCATTACTAAAGTCAAAGAGGAGCTCAAGAAAGAAGGGTTTGGGGTCCTCACCGAGATCGACATCAAGGAAACGCTAAAGAAGAAGCTCGACGTGGACTTCCGACGCTATGCCATCCTTGGCGCCTGCAACCCCGGATTCGCCTACGAAGCGCTCCAATCAGAAGACAAGATCGGGACGATGTTGCCCTGCAACGTCATCGTTCAGGAGCACCCCGACGGTCGAGTAGAGGTCGCAGCGGTCGATCCGATGGCCTCGATGCAAGCGGTCGAGAACACTGAGCTGGGACACGTCGCCCAAACGGTGCAGGCCAAGCTCAAATCCGTGATCGATCAGATGTAAGCCGCGACGAAGGAGTTAGGCGCGGCGCACGATGGAAACAACTCCCTTCGCCAAGAGCAGGAGCCACGGTGTCCCGTGCAGGAGGAGGTCGAACCAGTCGACCGCACGGTGGAGCCGCCCCTGAAAGAGCATCTGGAGCTTCTCGAAGAGATGGGGCGGCGTGAATGGCGCGAGCCCGAGGGTGAGCGCCGCGAGAACCAGCAGCGCCCAGGGTATCCGTTCGACGAAATCTAGCATCTCGTCCGTTTAGAGACCCGATTGGACCCGGAGGTTCCCCCCGCCGCCCGACAAACTCGCGATCCGCGATCCCGTAGGCGTAGGTCACGACGAGCGCGTAGACGACGACTGTGAGCTCGACACGAGTCCACAGCAAAACGTCCTCGAGTGAGTAGCGAATGCATCGTCCGGCAGAGTGTATCGCGAGCGAGTCATCACTCACGCGCCAGTCGCGTGCCGTAGCTATTCGGAAGACATGCGACTTCGAAGCCGGTGAGCATTCTCCGTGGCCACCTCAGCTCGCGCCTGCTGAGCCTCCTCCAAGGACTTGAACTTCACCACCCCACGCGGGTATACGCGAGGAGCGATCGTCCAATACCTTGCACAGTGTCGAAGGAATCGCTCGAATCCGTCAGAGCGCGAGACCCTGATCGGCGCGGCGTTCATGTCCTCTGCGGATCGGAACTTTTCGACTGCCACTCTAGTCCTCCTCTAGATCGAAACGCTGCCGGAGAGCCTCAGCATCCTTTCGATCCAGCGGCCGAACGGTGTCCTTCTTGAGTCGGTACAGTGCTTTCGGCGTGGCCACCGAGACCCGGATCCCTTCAATCATCAACTCAACCGCATCCACCGTATCGAATGCCGCAGCTTCACCAAGCCGAGTCATGATGTCGAAATAGAGATCCCCACTCGGAGGGTAGTAGCGAACGGCAGGATACTCTCCCAAGAGGTCGTCAGCGGTAATATCGTCGATATTCGCGTCGTCGGAATAGACCTGTCGAAAGGCGCGCTTGAGTCGCTCCACGTTTTCCGCAGTAGAACGAATGAGGAAGTCGAGATCTTCAGTGGCGCGCACGATGCCGTGGAATCCCATCGCTGCAGCCCCGATGAGAACGTACTCCAACCCCTCCTCTTCGAACGCCCGAAGCACACGGAGAATCTCGTCGCGGTCCATAGCAAAGAGTAACGCTGTTCGGCTGGTGGACGCCACGATTGCGCGACGAACAGCCGAAGCCACTGAAAAGGTTGGAGGCGGCGGGCGGATTCGAACCGCCGAATAGAGGTTTTGCAGACCTCCGCCTTAGCCACTTGGCTACGCCGCCGGATTGTCGTGCGCAAGGCGCACGTCGAGGACGTGCGTTGGAGCGGGACACGGGATTCGAACCCGCGACTTCGACCTTGGCAAGGTCGCACTCTACCACTGAGTTAGTCCCGCCTGTCCAACGGACAATCCCTATATTTAGCACGGAGTTAGCGTTCTTGTCAAAAAATTTGAGCATCGAAGGCGTTTCGGATGAGCTCGATCGCCGGCGGCCCTGTGTCGGGGATGGTCACTCCGACGACATCGAAGCGGATCACGCGCGACGCGGTGCTCGCTCGATGGCTGGCCTGGTAGGCAAGAGCGAGGCGGACGAGCTTCTTCTGCTTCTTCCAGTCCACCGCGTCCACCGCCCGGAAGCAGCGCGCTCGGTTGCGGGTCTTGACTTCGACGACGACGAGGGTCCCGCCGTCTCTGGCGACGAGGTCGATCTCGCCCAAGCGGCAGCGCCACCGACGCTCGAGGATCTCGTAGCCGAGGCGCTCGAGCTCCACAGCCGCGAGATTTTCACCGTAAGCGCCAAGGTCGGCACGGTCCAAAGAGCGCCAAAACAGAAGCCTTCTGAGTAGGTTGCTTACTTTCTTCGCCAACGGGTGCCGGCGGGGGTGTCTTCCAACACGATGCCTTTGGCGATGAGCTCGTCTCGAATCGCGTCCGAGCGAGCGAAGTCGCGCTCCGACCGGGCTTTTCGGCGCTCTTCGATGAGCGCTTCGACCTCGGCATCCAAAGACACCTTCTCGCTCCTGCCGAAGACGCCAAAGACGGTGTTCATCCGCTCGATCCCGTCCCGGAAGGCCTCCGCATCTCCTTTCGTCATAGACGACGAAGTAAGCGCGGTGTTACCTCCTCGCACGAGGTCGAAAAGTGACGCCAAAGCCTTCGAAGTGTTGAGGTCGTCGTCCATCGCGTCTTCGAACTCGCCGAGCGCGGTCTCGACGGTCATCGTCGTGGTCTCGGAGGGCTCGCCGTCTTTGTCGACCGCGGAAAGGCGATCGAGCAAATCGTCGACTCGGCGGATGGCGGTGGCGGCTTGCTCGATACCTTCGCGAGTGAAGTTGAGCTGCTGGCGATAGTAGACCGAGAGCAGCAGATAGCGGATCGCCATCGGCGAGTAGCCTTCTTTGACGAGCTCGTTCACGGTGAAGAAGTTCCCCTTCGACTTCGACATCTTCTCGCCTTCGACGATGAGGAACTCGGTGTGCATCCAATGTCTCGCGAAAGGCTTTCCGGTCGCGCCCTCGCTCTGAGCAATCTCGTTCTCGTGATGGGGAAAGATGAGGTCGATGCCGCCGGCGTGAAGATCGAACGTCTCGCCCAGAAGCTTCATCCCCATGGCAGAGCACTCGAGGTGCCAGCCGGGACGGCCGGGTCCGATTGCCGTGTCCCAGGAGTCCTCCCCTTCTTTCGGGCCCTTCCACAGCACGAAGTCACGAGCGTTTTCTTTTTCGTACTCGTCGGAATCGACCCTCGCGCCGTCTTGCATGCCCTCGACGTCGATCTTCGAGAGCTTGCCGTAGTCCGGAAGAGAGTTCACCTTGAAGTAAATCGAGCCGTCCGACGTGTAGGTATGACCGTTTTTCTCGAGCTTCTGGACGAGCTCGACCATCGCGTCGAGATATTCCTGGTCGGTCGCGCGTGGGTAGTGCTCCGCGCGCTGGATATTGAGCGAGTCGCAGTCTTCGTAGAACAAATCGATGAACTGCTGGGTGTAGTCGCGAAGCGGCATTCCGGCCTCGCGGGCGCCCTTGATCGTCTTGTCATCGACGTCGGTGAAGTTCATCACCTGGGTGACCCGAAGGCCTTTGTATTGCAGGAAGCGCCGCAGAACATCCTGAGAGACGAACGTCCGGAAATTTCCGATATGGCCTCGGTTGTAGACGGTGAGCCCACAGGTATACATGCGGACGTGGCCCTGTTCCATGGGCTCGAAGGGCTCGAGCTTCCCCCCCAAGGTGTTCGTTAGCTTCAACTCCGTCATGTCCGCGCTATTCCACTCTTCTTTGAACCACCATGAGCGTCAAATCATCCGCTAATCCGGCCTCGGCTGCAAAAAGCCTCACTCCAGACACGAGCCGAGCCATGATCTCGCGCGACGATTGCCCCGCGCATTCGCGAATGAGCTCGATGATGCGCTCCTCTTCGAACTCCTCCCCGCTCGGGCTCGAGGTCTCCGAAAGACCATCGGTATAGAGGAGCAAGAGGTCTCCAGGATCGAGCTGAGTGACTCCTTTGGCGAGCTCGATGTGCGGGAACATCCCAATCACTCGCCCGCCATCGATAAGCCTTTCGACGTCGCCATTCGCACGGACGAGGATGGGGTAGCAGTGGCCGGCGTTCACGAAACCGAGGGCGCCCGTCGCGGTGTCAACGGTCGCAAAAAAAGCCGTGACGTAACGGTTGAGCTGAGTGCTCCGATAGACGAGCTCATTGAGACGCGAGGCGAGCGCTTCGAGAGCGATATCGCCGAGTCCGGCCAGCGCGTGGAGAGCGGCCTGAACCGACGCCATCAGAAGCGCGGCGCCGGTCCCTTTGCCCGAAACGTCCGCGATCACGAGCCAGTGATGGGTCCCACCGCGGTGGACATAGTCGAAGTAGTCCCCACCGACCGTTAGACACGGAATATTGATGCCGGCGATGTCCCATCCGGCGATCCCCGGATCGCTGTCGGGGAGCAAGCCCCGCTGGATGTCCCGGGCAAGCGCCATCTCCTTTTCGATTTTCTGTTTGTCGACCCACTCCCGGGTCAGTCGTAAGTTGTCGAAGGCCGCCGCTGCTTGGGAAGCTAGAGAGCGGAGAAAATCACGATCCTCTTCAGCGAGAGTATGGCCGGACGCGCGCGGCCCCAACAAGAGTGCTCCGTGGCAGCTCTCGCCGGAGCGAAGCGGAATCACGGTGTCGAGCTGTAGCTCGAGCACCAGCTCTCGGAGCGGGCCCTCGCCGAGCTCCCTACAAGGCACGTCATGTTCGAGCTCACGAAGCTCTTTGCTGCCGCCCTCGATCGTCTGCCGCTGTTTCGGCGACAGCGTGACCCCTCGCGCTTCCACGACGCGTCCGTCGTGGACCATCACCGCCCGCGTCGTGAGAACGTGCCCCATCGCGTTGGTGAGGAGCACTTCGCGGACTCGGTTCACATCGGGGCTTCGATTGAGCTCTCGAGTAATGTCGAAGACGGAGTTGAGTTGATAGACCTTGGACGACAGACGGCGGCTAAGGTGTTGTAGCTCCTCGTGGGTACGTCGCCCATCGATCGCCGCCGCTCCGGAGACAGCGAGTGCTTCGAGGAACATCCGGTCATTGTCCCCGTAGCGTTCGCCTCGATCTCCCAATAGCAACACGCCAACCACTCGGTGCGCGCTCGTCAGCGGCACGGCGATAGCCGCACCGGTCTCGGTCAGCGCCGACTGGCCCCATTCCGAGATCGTCGCGGCGGCGTCGTTGACCGCGGCCGTCACCCAGTCGGGAGGCGGTGCGGGCAGCTCGACCGAGCTCCATCTCTCGTCGCTCCGCCCTCGGCGACGCGCAGGTAGAAGCGTCCCTCGTTCCAGATGCCGGAGAAGGATCCCGGCCCAGCTCGCTCGAGTTTCACCCATCGCGACGAACAGGACCAGGTCGAGGGTCTCGGAGAGCTCCTGAGAGCGATTCAGCGTCGAGTTGAAGTCGAGAAGAGCGAGGACTTCAGAGAGCCGCTTGTGGAGCGCGGGGTCTCGAGTCTCGTCCAGAAAAGCCGAGAGACTTTCTTGATAACGGTACGAGATGGGCTTGTCGTCGGACGGCATGAACCAGCAGGGGCGTCCCTAAGTCTGTTTCTCATTCCGGTGCTTGTAGCGCACCATGACGCACATGTTTTTTCCCGTTCCTGCTTTCGTGTGCTCGATCCGGTCCATCATCTGACGCATGATGGTCAAGCCCAGGCCGCCCGTCTTCTGCTCGGCGACGAGTTTGTCGAGATCGAAGTCGGGCACCGGGACCTCTTGCAGGGGCTCTCCTTCATGAAGAATCACGATGTCGAGGCTATCGCCCTCGGGATCGAAGTGAACTTCGATCTCTCGTCCTGCCTCACCGCGATAAGCGTGCTGGACGACATTGGTCGTGGCCTCGTCGACCGCGAGGGCAATCCGCTCGGCTTCGGCAGCGTCGAAACCGGTGCTCTCCGCCAGAAGACGGGTGAGCTCGTGGACCATATGAAGGTACTTACTCTCGCTCGGAAACCGCAGCTCCATCAACGCGCGCGTCGCCGGCGAGCGAGAGTCAGTCTTAGCGGGCTTCGCGGGCATGACGCCTCAGGTCGCGCTTTCCGTCAGATAGCTATCGAGTCCTTCTTGCTCCGAGCTCAGCACCTGACAGAGATGATTGAACCCGAGAACTTCGAAGATATTTCTCACGGTATCGTTTAGCTCCGCCAAGCGGATGTCACCGCCCTTACCGCGGACGTCTTCAATCATGCCCATGATCACGCCGAGTCCGGCGCTCGCGATATAGGCGAGCTCCGACCCGTTGATCAGGATTTTCTGCTGGCCCTCGGCCGAAGCCTGGCTCAGCGCCTGCTCAAACTCGC
>JAJCXL010000214.1 GCA_029263435.1 Acidobacteriota bacterium
GACTCTGTCGCCGTCGTGACCGAGCCCACGCTCGAGGCATGGAGGATCCCCTACGGGTTGATCCGTTCGGAGAGCGAAGTGGTGCTGCTCCGTCGCGCGTTCACGCGAGCGCGCGAGGCGTCACAGCCCGTTGTGATGCTCTTGGCCCGGGCCCTGATCGCCTCTTGACGTCGTGACGCCATGTTGACGATGACCGAGCTTTTGAGACCGCTCGCAGAGCGACGGACGGACGAGGTCGTCATTACTTGCATGAGCGTCGTTCGACCATGGGGTCGGCTCTCGGACCACGAGCTCGATTTCGCTTCCGCGGACAGCGCGATGGGACACACGGCGGACCTCGCGCTCGGAGTGGCGATGGCCCAGCCGAGCCGTCGGGTCGTGTGCTTCAACGGGGACGGGAGCATGCTCATGTCGTTGGGGACGCTCGCGACGATTGTCGAATCCGGCGCCCGGAACTTGACGTTGTTCGTCGTCCGGAACCAAACCTACGAGATCACGGGCAATCAGGCCGTGCCCGCCGCGGGCGCTCTCGATTTTTGCACGATCGCGAAAGGCGCGGGATTCGACCGGGTCCACCACTTCGAGGATGCCCGGACCTACGCCGCGGCGCTGTCGGACGTGCTCACCGAGCCGGGGCCGTCCCTCGTGAGCGTTGCGGTGACTCCGGGGTCGGAGGGCCCGATCTCGCGCAAGGCGAGCGAGCCGGCCCGCTATCTGCAGACGTCTCTTCGCGCGGGAGCACACCGGCTTCGAGCGGCACTCACCGAGCGTCGAGGGTAGACGAGACGACGGACGATCGACCTGGGATGGCTGCTAAAGGCCGTCCAGCCCTTCCGTCAGCTCCACGTAGGTGCCCCACGGGTCGGTAAAAAACGCGACGGCGACTCCGATGCTCTCGATCTTTTCATACGGCCGGTCGAACGTGATGCCGGCGGCTTCCATCTTCTTGCAAAAGGCTTCGAGACCGTCGATCTCGAAGCCGATGTGATCGAGCGCGCGGCCCTTCGTCGGCTCGGTCTTCGTGTCTGCTGGGGAGAACGTCAAGTTCACGCCGCCGACATCCGCGGCCTCCATCCCTGAACGCTGACCGGGCGTCGCCCCCAAATGTTTCACGTACCAAGCTTTCATCGCATCGACTTCGGTGCTGTAGAAATGAATGTGATGGTTGGACACGGGCAACGTGGCTTTCTTGTTCTCGTAAAGCTCGACCCGGGTGCCGTTGGGCGCGCGCACGAAAGCGAGATAGGCCCCGGCCGCTTCATTCCATGCGAGACCGTCTGCGTCGACCTTCATCGTGGCACCCACGACCTCTTGTGAGATCACGGAGATACCCGTGGCGGCGACGCGCTTGACGACCGGTCGCAGATCCTGGAACTGGAGTCCGAGGTGATTGACGACCGCGCCCGCGGAGCCTGCCGTCGGCTTTTGCTCGCGCAAGAAGATGAGGACGTTGGGAAAACCCACGATGTGCCGCTCGCCAAGCTTGACGGACTTGCCGCCCAACGATTTCCAGAACGCGACATTCTTGGCGGCGTCCTCGACGTTGAGGTGATGGTGTCCCATCGCGACCGCATGGGTCTTGGCGGCGGTGAGCTGCGCCGACGCGGGCGCGCTCGTTAGGGAAATCAACAAAGCGAAACAGGCTAGTGTCTTCATGGAGCGCATCATAGCGACTTCGGAGGGAGCCTTCCAGTTGCACGTGGGTTGGAGGACAATTCTCCTCGGATGTCGATCCACGGGTGCGCCATTCGTCTCGACCAAGAAGGAGGATTCTCATGACCGAACACGACGTCGTTGCTCGTGAGCAATGGCTCGAGCATCGCTTGAGGCATTTGGAGCGCGAAAAGGAGCTCACCAGGCTGCGCGACGAGATCAGTCGCGAGCGGCGGGAGCTCCCTTGGGTGCGGGTCGAAGAGGACTACGTTTTCGACACGCTCGATGGAGCGCGACGCCTCTCGGAACTGTTCGGAGACCGTTCGCAGCTTCTCGTCTATCACTTCATGTTCGACCCGAGCTGGGAAGAAGGGTGCAAGAGCTGCTCCTTTTGGGCCGACAACTTCGATCGTATCGTCGTCCATCTCGCTCACCGAGACGTATCCCTGGTGGCGGTTTCCCGCGCTCCGATGGACCAGCTCCAGGCCTATGCCAAGAGAATGGGCTGGAGCTTCGATTGGGTCTCGTCCGGGACGAACGCGTTCAACCATGACTATCGCGTGTCGTTTACGCCCGAGGAGATGGAGCGAGGGGAGGTCGACTACAACTACCGAAAGATGAGCTTCCCGAGCAACGAGGCACCTGGCATCAGCGTCTTCTATAAAGATGATGCGGGAGATGTGTTTCATACCTATTCCTGCTACTCCCGTGGACTCGACATGCTCAACGGTGCCTATCACTTGCTGGACCTCGTCCCCAAAGGCCGCGACGAAGACGAGCTTCCCTACACGATGGCGTGGCTCCGCCACCGTGACCGCTACGAGGACTAAGAGCGGGAAGAAAGGGGTCTGACCCTTTTTTTTGCACAAAGACTCGGGACTGGAAAGAATCAATAGGGGTCTGACCCCTTTTTTTAGTGCCGAATGGGGCGGCCGGGTTTGGCGTTCGGGACGAGCTCGCTGTCTCGTACGACGAAGACGCCGTTCACGAGGACATAGGGGATGCCGGCGGACGGGGTGGCGGGCTCGCTATACGTGGCCTGATCGACGACGGTGGCGGGGTCGAACACCGTGATGTCCGCGTCGGCGCCGGGGCTCAGCCGGCCTTTTCGTTTCATCGCTGGCACGTAGCCTTCGAGTCGCTCGGCGGGCTCGATCGTCATCTTACGAAGAGCGTCCATCAGGGAGAGCGCGCCTTCGTCGCGGACGAATCTGCCGAGCACCTTCGCGAACGATCCGGCACCTCTGGGGTGGCCTTTGCCGTTCGAGATACCTCCGTCGCTCGCGACCATCGTGAGCGGATGCACGACGGCCTCGAGGGTCATCGCCTCGCTCCGGTCGTGGGTGATGACGGTGCCGCCTCGGCTTCGATAGCGACCGAAGGTCTCACGGGTCAACCGCTCACCCGTCGCGACCCACTGGAATCTCGTGAACGCTTCATCCGGGTAGCTCTCCCATCCATCGAAGAGCACTGATTCGATCGCCGTGGCGCCTGCGCCGTAGGGATAGGCCTCGGTCGTGACGTCCTGGCCCCTCGCGCGGGCTCGTGCGATCAAGTCCAAGAACTCCGTCAAGCGTCGGCCTCCACTGGAATTCGCGTGGACGATGTGCAGGGGCGCCGAGACCCGAGCGGCGGTGTCGATAGATTCTCGCAGGCCCACGACATTTCCGCGCACGTGCATGTGTGCCGACGCGCCATGGTTGCCGGCCACTTGCATCATCGTTTCGAGCTCCGCATCGGTCGCCGCGGGGGTGTAAGCCATTCCGAATCCGACGGCCACCGCTCCTTGTTGGAGGCCCTCGTCGAGTCGACGCTCCATCTCGGCGATCTGCGCAGGCGTCGCCTCCTCGGTAGCGGCCGCGCCCTTGGGCAGGAAGTCGCCTCCGTCTTCGAGCACGCGCATCCGTACCGGGATGTGGCCGACGCTGACTCCGTAATTCGCGCGCTGGCCACCGTCTCGAATCCGATACCACTTCGTGACGTCGTCAGTGCCGACTTCGAGCTCGAGACCGGACGTCACTCCGTCTCGGACCATGTAGCCGAACGATTCGTCGTGCTGGCCGTGCACGTGAAGATCGATGAACCCCGGGGCGACGACGAGACCACTAACGTCGATCTGAGTCACGCCGACGAGCGCCTCTTCAGTGACCTCCTGGATGCTTCCTTCACGAATCCCGACGTTGCGGACCCCGTCTAGGCCGGATGCGGGGTCGACGACCCGCCCGCCCGTGAGGACGATGTCGTAAGGCTTAGGGGCGGAGCCCGGCCCGGCGCAGCTCGAAAGAATCAATGCGAGCCCGATGACGCGTCGCATGGGTCCTCCTAGGGTCCGGGGTTAGTTCGCGAGTCGATAATCGAAACGGACGACCGCGCCGTCTCGCACGTCGATCTCGATCTGGATGGGCTCACAGCAGTTCTGGCAGTCTTCGACCAACCGCTGGCGTCTCTCCATCAGGCTGACGGTGACGGCGGAGTGCTGCAGGCAGGACGGACAGCAAAAGGTGAGCACTTCTTCCATGTCTTGGGCTCGAGCGACGTGTGCTCGGAGTACGGTATGATATAGGACATTTTTTTGCGAATTTCGAGGAGGTCCTTTTGTTGAAGAAATCCTTTCGAATAGCCGCCATTTGCGGCTTGTGCTGCTGTATCGGCGCGGTGGCCCTGGCGGGGGAAGAGACGAAAGCTACGGCTTCGGATCTGAAAGTTCCGCTCCATCCGGGTTTGGGCGCCGCACATATCCCGATCACGACGAGCTCCGAGCTCGCGCAAAAGTATTTCGACCAGGGGCTCCGGCTTCACTACGGGTTTTGGATCTCGGAATCTCGCCGCTCCTTCGAGGAGGCCATCCGTTTGGATCCCGAAGCGCCGCTGCCCTATTGGGGTAAAGCGTGGGCTTACGGGCGCTACCACAACAACGGTGCCCCGCAGGAGCGCGACCTCGAGACCTCGTATGAGGCGATTCAGGAAGCTCTCGAACGCAAAGATAAAGGTAACGCGTTGGAGCAGGGTCTGATTGAAGCGCTGGCCCAGCGCGTCGCGAAAGACCCGAAGGCGCCCAGAGAAGCTCTCGACAAGGCGTATGCCAAAGCGATGCGCGCGCTCACCGAGCAGTTTCCGGAGAACGTGGACGTTCTCGTTCTCGCGGCCGCAGCGCAGATGAATACTTCGCGGTGGAACTACTGGGACGACAATGGTAAAGCGAACGATGACGGCACCGATTGGTTCGTCGCCACGCTCGAAAAAGCGATGGAGCTCGAACCGAAGCACTCGGGTGCCATTCATTACTACATCCACGGCGTAGAGGCTTCCGACAACGTGTACCGCGCCCGCGACGGCGCGCGTCAGCTCGCGGCGACGGCCCCGAACCTCGCGCATCTCGTGCACATGGGCTCGCATATCCTCATCCAGACCGGTGACTACGATCACGCCGCCGATACGAATATCGACGCGTCGATGGCGGATGAGCTCTATATCGGCCAGCCGGACCAGGAAGGCCGCTACCCGTTGGGCTCCTATCAGCACAACGTCCATTTCGTTTGGGTAGCCGCGTCGATGGAGGGTCGTAGCTCCGTGGCTCTTCAACAAGCCCGCAAGCTCTCGGACAAGGTGTTCAACACCATCCCACATAACAACATCAAAGAGTCGACCCGATACCAGAACTACATGTCGTCCGATCTCTACACGATGACGCGCTTCGGCTATTGGAACGATATCCTCGCAGAGCCCGCACCTCCGGCGGAGTTCCGGTTCGTGACCGCGATGTGGCACTACGCGCGCGGCATCGCTTTGGCGAACACCGGCCAGCCCGCAGAAGGTTGGAAAGAGCATGAAGCGCTCCTCGCGATCGTCAAAGGCGGCATTCTCGAGGCTGATAGCCTCTCCGCCGGTGGAGCGAAAGAGCGCTCGACGTCGCCTTACTCGGCCGACACCGAGAACCTTGTCATGATCGCGGGTAACGCGATGGCGGGTGAGATCGCAGCCATCGAGAAGAAACATGACGAAGCGATCGAATACCTGGAAAAAGCGGTCAACTTGCAGGACAACTTGATGTATACCGAGCCTCCGCCGTGGCATTACCCGATGCGTCATTCGCTCGGCGCGGTGCTGTTGGAAGCCGGACGTCCCGAGCAAGCAGAGGATGTCTACAACGACGACCTCAAGATGTGGCCCGACAATGGCTGGTCGCTCTACGGGCTGCTACGCTCGATGCGGATGCAAGGACGGATGGACGAGGCGCGTCTCCTCGAGAAGCGTTATCTGAAAGCGTTCGCCCGCGCGGACGTCGCGCTCACCGCGACCCGCTATTAGTCACTGCCACCAGCATCTTCGCGCGCGCTCGCCTGGTGGCGGGCGCGCGCTTTTGTTTTCAGGTGAGAGTTTGGAGCGCATCGCCCGGGAGCCTCGCCAGGTTCGACCCGGTTGGACAATGATATAAAGACCGGCGAGGTGACGCGATGAGCGAGCTGAATTTCGACCCGCGGGTGGAAGACCCCCGAAAACTCCGAGACGTTTCGAGGCGAGGCTTCTTGGGCCTCGTCTCCGGCGCCGCAGCGGGCCTTCCGCTCGCAGGCTGCGCGGTTCCAGCCGAGACAGTGGCGGAGACGGCGGACGACGCGATACCAACTCTAGAGTCGACCCCCCGAGCCCCGGCTCCCGATGACTCATCCGCTTGGGACGTCGTCGCCGGCGATTTTCTCATCCGCGACGGTCTGTCCTACATGAACACCGGCACTCGAGGCCCGTCACCTAGATACATTCATGAGCGCCAAGTGGCCGCCCTCACCGAGCTGAATAGTGACTACCTGAGCTTCACCCGGAACGTCCATAACGACGATTTTCAGGTCGCGCTCAGGAAGAAGCTCGCGAGCTTCGTCGGTGCGAACGAGACCGAAATCGCGCTCAACAACAACACGACTGACGGAATGATCGCCGCGACGTGGGGACTGAAGCTCGAGCCCGGCGATGAGATCGTCTACACGAATCACGACCACTCCGGTGGGTCGCACCCGATCTTGAACCGGGCGCACCGCGACTCTCTCTCGATGAAGATCATCGATGTCGCCGATCGGAAGTTCCATCCGGCCGACGGTCCCGAGGAGTACATCAAAGCGTTCGACGCGGCTTTGACCTCGAAGAGCAAGCTGCTCAGCTTTTGCCATATCAACTACACCGACGGAGGGATTCTCCCGGTGAAGGAAATTTGTGAAATGGCGCGAGCGCGGGGCGTGATGACCATCGTGGACGGAGCGCAGCCTCCCGGCATGATGGCGCTCGACCTGCACGACCTCGGCTGCGACATGTATGCCGGACCGTTTCACAAATGGATGCTCTCGTCCATGTATACCGGATTTTTCTACGTGCGTGATGACGTGCAAGATCGGATCGAGCCCGTGCTGACGACCTCACCACCCGGAAGAAACATGTACGGTGGCACGGAGCTCTCCGAACGGTGGCAAAAAAGACTCCAGACCGCCGAAAAGTACGAGCCCAGAGGTTCGGTCAATATGCCGGCAAGAATGGCGATGGACGCGGCGCTCGACTACCACACTCACCTCACACCCCAGGCGATCGAGGCGCGGGACCGCTATCTCGCGGCAAAGCTTCGGGCGGGACTCCGAGCGATCGATGGCGTCGACCTCTTTGTCTCCGAGGACCCGCGGATGAGCTGTGCCCTCGTTTCGTTCACCGTGAAAGACATCAAGCCGACCGACCTCAACGCGATGCTCTGGGAGCGGCACGACATCTATATCCGGAACGTGACGCACTTGGAAGTGGACTGGGATGTCAACCGGGCCTCGATGCACATCATGGTCACGGAGCCACAGGTGGACGATCTCCTCGGAGCCATCGAGGAGATCGCGAAGCAAGCGTAGCTGAGCGGTGGGCGTGCGGGCGCGTAGGCGTGCAGGCGCGGCTCGACCCAGTGGGCCGCAGCCAGTACAATGCGCGAGCC
>JAJCXL010000215.1 GCA_029263435.1 Acidobacteriota bacterium
CAGGCACCCACGGATGACCTCGCTGGGGTCATTGGGGCCCTCGATCGCCGGGTGCTAGAATAGGGACGTTATGAGGACAGTCGTTTCCGTGCTGGTCGCCATCGCTCTACTCGTTCCTTTTTCCGGGATCACGTCGACCCTGGCGGATGGACCGGAGCTCAAAGTCAAAGCGCCGCGCGTGACGTTCATGCGCCCCACGATGCCGAATCAAAGGCAACGCTCGACGGTCACGATCCGGATCACGGCTCAGCTCGACAAGCTCGAAGAGGCGGAAGACTTAGAGGACTACTACTGCCTCGAAGAAGTCTGGGAGTGGGATGACGAGACGGATTCCGAGTACGAGCCCGATTGCGACCCCTACGAAGAGGGCATGGAGTTAAAGACAAACTTCAGCGCGAGCCATCAATACCGCTATCCCGGCACCTACCGCGTTTTTCTCCGTTTGGAGCGAAACGGCAAGACCGTCATCGCCGGCTCCGCCAACGTCCAGATTCGCAGCTAGCGAGCGCGTTCGACGGGCCAGGAAGCGTCGCGATCGACACCGAAGCGGGCTCTCAGTGCGGCCAGATCGCCGGAAGCTTCGATCTCGGTCAACGCCTCGTCGATCGCGTCTCGTAGCTCCTCACGGCCGAGCGCGACCACGAAAGCATAGTGCTCGCTGGCCACGGGCTCGCGCAGCACTCGAAGCGTTCCCTCGGACGCCCGCGCCATCGCGACCGCGTCGAGCTCGTCGACGATGATGGCATCGACCAGGCCTTCCTCGAGAGGACCGGTCCCTTCTTCCGACAGCGCCACGTGGGTGGCACCCACGATGGACCGCATGGCGGCGGCAGCGGTACCGGCTCCCGAAGCGCCGACTTTCAGGCCGTCCAGGGCCGCGAGATCGGCGGGCTCGTCGGCACCGGTCCTGACGAGCGCGACCTGACTCGTTTCGAAGTACGGCCGGGTGAAGAGGTACTTCTCTCTACGCTCCGCCGTCACACCGGTCGTGGCGGCGACGAGGTCGTGCTCGCCCGAGGCGAGCCCCGAGTGCAGTACGGCGTAGGGCTTCACCTCGACCTTCGCTTGAAACCCGGCGATCTCGACCATCCGACGCGCGAGCTCGATATCGAAGCCGGTCGGTGTGCCCGCGTCGTCGAGGAAATGAAACGGTGGAAACGTCGCGTCGGACACGATGACGATGGTCTCCGGAACGCCGCGAGATGGCGGAGCACAAGCGGCCAGAGCACAGAGCGACGCTACGGCGACAATTTTTCTCATGGGGAGCAGATGAGGAGCTCTTTGACCGGAGCTCGCTTCGAGCCTTTCGAGTTGATGGAGCGCGGCACGTTGACTTCGTGGAGCACCGGGGTGGGTGTCATCGAGGCGTAGAGCTCGCGAATGAACGGGGTGTCGCTATTCGACAAGATCACGCGCGCGCCCCGCGCCGTCATGGCTTGGTAGGCATCTCTCAAGCGCAGTTGCTCGTCGCGACCGAAGCCTGCCTTGGTGTAGCTCGTAAACTGGCTCGTTTCCGAGATCGGATCGTAGGGTGGGTCGAGATAGACGACGTCTCCTTCGCCGCACCCGTCGGTCAGCTCGGAAAAATCGCCCGGCTCGAGCTCCACAGCCATGAGCACGCTCGACACGGCGAGCAAGTTCTGGCGGTCGACGATCTTCGGGTTCCGGTAGCTCCCCATCGGCACGTTGAACTCGCCTTTGCGATTGACGCGATACAGGCCGTTGTAGCAGGTGCGGTTCAAGTAGATGAACCTCGCCGCGCGTTCGACATCCGAGTGCGGGACGAGCGAGCGGACTTTGTAGTAGTGCTCCTCGCTATGCATCATCTGATGGGTCTCGAGCTTGGCGATGACCTCGTGGACGTGGTCTCGCACCGCGCGATAGGCGCGGATGAGCTCGTCGTTGCTGTCACGGATCGAGCAGGACAGGTGAGGAAAGCTTCTCCGGACCCAGTAGAGCATGGCGCCCGCACCAACGAAGGGCTCGACGTATCGCCGGTAGTCGTGGACGTTTCTACCTTCCCCGCCGTGCGAGATGTAGTCGCCTATCGTTCCCACGAGGGAGCCTTTGCCACCCGCCCACTTCACGAAAGGGCGCGGTGCCGGGGGGGTGAGCTCGATCCCGTCGAGCGAGGCTCGTGTCGTCATGGTTTTTTGGGGTACGACGCCGGCGCGAGGCGCACGCGGCGAGGTTCATTCTATCGGCACCGCGACCGGGTGCAACCGCGGCTCGCGCGGGGGCGTCGAGCCATGCTCCCCGAAGCCCGACAGGATCGCCTCCAGGAACGGAAGCATCCGCACCGTGCGCCGGGTTCGGATAATCCAATCCCACAGCGGCTCGAACTTCTTCCAACCGGCCGCGTAGGAGAAGTGCCGAAGCTTCCCGGCCCACCGAGGCTTGGTCGACGCGCCTCTCAAGATCGAGCCCCACCGGTAGAAGTCTCGATAGGCTCTCCAATAGCCAGTCTCCAGAGCTTCCGTTTCCATACCCTTCGTGCGATAGACGACGTGCCGCGTGTCGTAGAGGTCCCAGTTTCGATGAAGGATCCGCCCCGAGGCCTCCATCCGAGCGAACAACGCGGTCCCGGGGTACGGCGTGAGGATGTGAAACGTCGCCGTCTCGATCCCGTGCTCAATCGCCCAAGAGACCGTTCGCTCGAACACGGAATCGTCATCTTCGTCCATCCCGAACACGAAGCTCGCGTTCACCATCACACCGAGGTCGTGCAAGCGCCGCACCGCTTCGCCGTAGTCACGCCGCAAGTTTTGGTGCTTGCCCTGCGCGCGGAGACTGTCCGGGTTCAAGGTCTCGAAGCCGACGAAAAGGCTTCGCAGTCCACATGCTGCCGCTTTTTCCAATAGGCCGGGCCGAAGGACCGAGCTCACCGTTCCTGCCGCTTGCCACAACCGCCCCATCCCGCGCATCCCCTCGAAGAGTCCGGTCGCGAACGGACGGTCGCCGAACAAGTGGTCGTCGAGGAAGTAGAGATGGCGTCCCGGTAATCGCTCGATCTCGGCGAGAGCCGCATCGACGCTCTGGGTGTAAAAACCCTTGCCTCCCTCGAAGAAGGCTTCCTTGTAGCAAAAGTCACAGACGTGCGGACAGCCGCGAGAGACGACGATGGAGTTCGGCACGAGGTAGAGGGAGCGTCGGATCAGATCCCGCCGTACCGGGGGCAGGTGCTCGAGGGTCCGCTTGGTGGAGGTATATGTGGGTTTGGCTCGACCGGCCCGGAAGTCTCTCAAGAACACCGGCCAGGTATCTTCGCCAGGTCCCATGAAGATGGCGTCGCCGTGTCGTGCCGCCTCGTCGGGACAGGACGTGACGTGCAAGCCTCCGAGTGCCACAAAGATCCCGCGAGCTCGGTAGTGGTCCGCAATCTGATAAGCCCGCCTCGCGGACGTGATGTAGACCTGGATCACGACCAGGTCGGGATCGTCGTCGAGCGCTACAGGCTCGACGTGCTCGTCTTGCAACTCGACGTCATCATCGTCGTCGAGATAGCCGGCGAGGGTCGCAAGCCCGAGCGGCGGGAACAGCGAGTATTTGATGGGACGGAAATAGGGGCTCGTCGCCTCGGTAAGGGCCGGTAGGATCATCTTGACTCTCATACGAGCAGGCTAGAGCAAGTCCTGTCGGGACGCGTGAGGGGAAGGTGAGCAAGTTGTGAAGAAGGGCTCAGCGTTTGCCGGCCCTCGGTTTGCGCGCCTATTTACGGAGTCTGTCGAGGGTCGCGTTGAAAAAGCGCCGACCGGCACGAGGATCGTAGGTGATCACGGGGACCAGCCGGCCTCGAAATCGATCCGGGCTCGCGCGCCCGTAGGCCATGAGAACCTTCGCCAGCTCTTCTTTCGCTGCCGAGAGCGCCGGGTCGCGCGGGAGCCCGCTGAACAGATCGTTCAGTGAGAGCTGCCATGGCTCTCCGCGCCAGACCGCGTCGACGACGATCGCTTTGAGCGTATTGTGCGAGAAGTTGAAAGCGAACGACATGGGAGAGTAGTCGTCGCCCGAGGGCCGGTAACGCTCGAACGCTTCGAGCAAAGTGTCCTTGTGACGAAGGAACGCGTCTTTGAAGTGCGTGAGGGCCTCTTGATGGGGCTCGAGCGCTGCGCTCACTTGGCCGACGAAGGCCCGCGGGTCGGGGCTCAGACCGTTCAAGATCGCTTCGATGAGCCGCTGTCGATCGATGCCCTCTCCCTCGTCTTTTTCACCGGCTTCGGCGCTTTCATAAGCGTCCATCAGCGTCCTCAGCGCAAAGCAGAGCCACGGATAGTCCGGCGCGTTATCCGCCCTGAGCTCGAGAATGTCGCGTCCGTAGGTGGCCTCGAACCCGAAGCGCAGATGGCAAGAGAGGAGCGCGGCCGACACGAACGCTTGCTTCAACCGGCTCTGGCCGTGGAGCCCCTCGAACTTGACGAACAGTCGGTCATAGGCCGCATCGTCCGGCTCGAAGTGGGCGGTCGCTATCGAGACGAGAGTGAAGACATCGTCGACGAAACGCTGGCCGCTCCCCATCGGACCTTGCAGCTCATGAATCAGATCGTCGACTCGGGCGAGATTCTCATCCGCGTCGCTTTCGTTGTCGTCCCACGCTTGGAGCGCGACCAACGCCACCAAATAGAGCAAGTAGTAGTCCAGCAGAATGGAGAGCGCCGCTTGGTCGGAGCCTTCGTCTCTCTCACGGCCGATCATGAAGTTCGCGACCTCGACGGGAATGATGTCGTCGTTGAACCGATTGGCTTTGCCGTCCCAGTCGTTCAAGACGTGAAACCCGTCCTTGCGATTGCGAGCATCCAAGCTCGTGACGAGCTCGTCCAAGCGCAGCGTTTCGTTGGTTGTTTCGAGCCGGTGCGCGTTCATCTGGTCTCTCAACTGGGTGACAGCCAGATCGAAGGTCTTGGCACGGCCGAGGCGAGCCAATACGGACTGGCGAGCATCGCCGGTCAAAATCGAGTGGAGCTTTTTACACGCGCCGTCGAACGACATTCTTATCGAGGCAGAGTCTATCGTAGGCGGGAGCCTTCGCCCATCAAGAAGTCACGGACCACTCGCCGCGGATCTTCGCCTTCATCGACTCGACGATTGAGACGTCTCATCGTTTCCCGGCTCATCGAGCCTGCGACCCGTCGGTTCACATCGAGGATCGCCGGATAGGCGGCGGCCGCTTCCGGTCGAAAAACGAGAGACGCCTCGTAAGGGATGAAAAAGCTCCGATCGTCTTCGAGGACGAGCAAGTCGTAAACCTCGATCAAACCGTCGGTGGCACTGGCTGCAATGATATCGACTTGGCCTTGCTGGAGCGCTTGATACATGAGGCCGAACCCGGTGGCTCGAGGTTCGAGCTCGAAGTCGAGGCCGTAGTCTTCGATGAGTCCCGGATAGCCGTCGTCTCGCTCGAGAAACTCGTGTCCCGCGGCAAAGCGCAATACCGACTGATGATCCCTGAGATCGGAGATCGTCCGGATCCCCAAACGCGCCGCCTCGTCGCGCCTCATCAGGATCGCGAACGAGTTGTCGAATCCAAACGGCTCACCCCACGTAAGGCCCAGCTCACTCGCGTAGCGCTCGCGCAGCCGAGACGACAACGCTGTCCGGTCGGCGAGTGCCGGCCCGTCGAGAATCGCGGTCCATGCGGTGCCCGAATACTCGACATACACGTCGAGCTCACCCGACACGATCGCTTGATGGCAAATGAACGTCCCGCCGAGGTTGAATCGTCGTTCGACGGAAACGTCGCGAGCTTCCAGGAGCTGCGCCACGATCTCGCCGAGGAGTATCTGCTCCGTGAAGTCCTTCGAGCCCACGACGACGGCATCCCCCTTCGTGCACCCGGCCCCGCACACCACCAAAGTCAACGCGACGATGCAGATGCCACGAGCAATCACTTTCTTACGCAGATCCACGCGCCTTCCTCACCGGAGTCGAGTGTCGCAGCCCCGGCAGGCGTGAGACCGTTGCTCTGCAAGTAGGCTTCGAAGTCGGAGCGCGTGAAGCGGTTGGAGTAAAAGACTCGGATCGCTTCGCCGGCCGCAAAACGATGCGCCTCCCCGTCGAGCGTGAGCGCATGGTCTCGCTTCATTCGTAGGAGAGCTTGAACTCGGGCGGGCGCCGACGGGTCCTCGTCGTTCTCGATGGAGAAGTCCAGTGCCGACGGGCCGCCTTCGAGCCCGACGTCGTCGAGAAGCGTCGAGAGCCACCGCCGGGTCAGAGGGTTGTCGTACTGGGAAAGGATCGCGGCCAAGTCGTGCTGCGGGTCGTCTGCTACATAGAGATTTGCGCTCATCACGAGCCAGTCACCCGGATCCATCCATGACACGATGTTGTCGGCGAGCGCGGCCGGTGAGACGTTCGGCACGATCCCGAGACAAGAGAAGATCCGCAGCCGCTTCTCGGTGGCGCCCTCCTTCCAGAACCGGTCGAGGTCGACGGCCTCCACCAAGTCCGCGACGAGACGGGTGACGAGCACGTCCGGCACGACTCGCTCGAGAGTCGACGAGGCCGTCAGTACCAGCCCCGGGCTCGCGTCGCAGGCGCAGTAGGAGACCGATGCCCCCGCCGCGAGGAGAGCGCTCGCGAGCATGCCGTCCTTCTGACCCCCACCGCAGCCGAGCCCGACGAGCTCCACCGGGACCGCTCCGATGGTGGTGGCGAGCTCTTCGAAGAGTCCCTCGTACATGCGGGCACCTGCGTCATCGCGCCGGGAGGGCGAGTAATGCTGATGGAGATCGAGCCATCGCCGGGCTTGCTGGTTCGTCAGGTAATGAAACTTGGCGGGAATGTCACGCCGCCTCAAGCCGTCGGCGAGCTGACGCTCGAGTGCGTCTGGATGCTGCGACGGATGATAGACGACACTCGGCCAGGAGGCCTCGCTCACGCCGCGGCTCACTTTCCGGCCATGGCTTCGAGAACCGGCCGCACCCGAGAGATCTCATGGGTGCGAAGAAGGCTCGTCTTCCCCAAGAGCGCGCTCACCGCGAAGAAGCTCTCTGCCGATCGAACCTCTTCTTTGAACAAGGTGAACGCGTGCGGAAGCGCATGACAGATCGGCCAACCGAGAGTGCGAAGACGAAACGTCTCCAGAAAAGTTTGCAGCTGATAGGCGATGCGTTTGTCACCGTCGATGAGGTTCGAGTAGTAGAACCCGAGCCCCGGGTCGAGCCACAAACGCTCGACGCCTGCGCTTTCCGCACGCTGGGTCTGCTCACGGAAGTACTCCCGCTGGAGCCCCACCCAGTCGTCTCGGGTCGGGACCGTGTCTACGTCACGCACGTTGTCCCCCGCGACGAAGCAGAGGATGAGGCCGGCGTCGTGCTTACGGACCAGCCGGAAGATCTCGTCGCTCTCGGCGAGACCGGTCAGGTTGATCACCTGCGCGCCCGCTTCCAAGCAGGCGGCGGCGACCTCCGCGTGATAGGTCTCGACCGAGACACCAACGCCGTGGCCGGAGAGCTGGTCGACGATGGGCAACAGCATTTGCCGCTGATCGGATGGCTCCACGATCGCGGCGTCAGGAAGGGTCGACTCCGCACCGATGTCGACGAGGCTCGCTCCTTGCATTTGCAAAGTGCGGCCCCTGGAAACCGCGTGCGGCACCGACAAGCAGACGCTCTCTCGGTACCAAGAGTCCGGCGACAAGTTGACGACCCCCATCAGATAGGAGCGTTTCGAGAACTCGAACGAGGTGCCGTCAGGGAGAGAGAAATCGCGAACCTCGGCGCCGAGATCGTCGGCATAGC
>JAJCXL010000216.1 GCA_029263435.1 Acidobacteriota bacterium
AGCTCCGGCCGTACCAAAGCGCCACCGTCTTTCAACAGGTCGTGATCGTAGGTGCGGCTCGCCAGATCGATGGACCCGTAATAGGGGAACCCTTCCTCGATCGCTCTGAGCTCGATCATCGTCGAGGCGCCGCCCTCGGCCTCGACCCGGGCCATGGTGGTGGACTCGATCGAGCGCGTCGTCGAGACCACCGCGTGATGGGCGAGCTTGTCGTCAATGATGAAAGTGGCGTTCTCGCTGAACGGCCGATCGCTGTAAACGAGAACGTCGCCGGCCGTCAAGGTCTTGGACTCGTTCATCAGCGCCGTCCGCACGCTCTGAATGATCGATCGCAGCGCGACCATGGAAGCGACGCCGATGGCGATGCACAGAAAGAAAAAGACCAGCCGCCCCCACGATGCCCGCAATTCGCGCGCGGCCATGCGGAGGACGAACATCACGCCGGGGTCAGTTCCCGCTCGCCACGCTTCGGAGCTCGGCATCCCGGCGTGGCTCGATCCGTTCAATCGCGCCCCCGTCCAGAATGAGCGTTCGATCGGCGCGGCGGGCAAGCGCTTCGTCATGCGTCGCGAGAACGATCGTCGAGCCTCGTCTCTCGTGGATCGCAAGAATGAGATCGACGATGTGCTTGCCGTTGTTCTGGTCGAGATTGCCGGTGGGCTCGTCCGCGAGGAGGATGGGCGGATCGTTGGCGAGCGCACGAGCGATGGCGACGCGCTGCTGCTCGCCTCCCGAGAGCTGCGACGGATAGTGGTGACTCCGGTCGGTCAGCCCCACTTCTGCTAAGAGTGCTCGAGATTTTTCGTCCGCATCCGCGACGCCAAAGATCTCCATCGGAACCATGACGTTCTCGGCCGCGGTGAGCGACGGGAGCAAGTGAAAGAACTGGAAAACGAAGCCAATCCGCTCTCCCCGGATCCTCGCGAGCTCATCTTCTCCGAGCGACGCGAGCTCGATGTCGTCGACGTAGACCCGGCCGGAGGACGGCGCGTCGAGTCCGGCTATCAAGCCGAGAAGGGTGGACTTACCACTGCCTGACGGCCCGATGATCGATAAGAACTCGCCCTTCTGGACTTCGAGATCGATGTCTCTGAGGATGGTGAGCTTTTCCGAGCCACTCTGAACGACCTTGCCTACCCGATCGATCCGAATCACTGAGCCTCCAGCATCGGTCGCAGGGTCTGCCAAACGTTCGCCGCCACCGCTCGCGCGCCCTTCACGTTCGGGTGCTTTCCGTCTCGCTGGTTGAGCTCATCGTTGCCGGCCACACCTTCGAGGAAGTTTTGAAGAAATACGACGTCACGCTCGCGTGCGAGCTCGGCATAGACGTCGACGAACTCGCGGATGAACGGATCTTTCGGATCGTCTCCGGCACTCAGCCCCGCGAGCAACACCGGAATCCCGCGCTCTTCCACCCCATCGATAATCAGGTTCAAGTTCTTTTTCATCTCGCTCGGCGGCAGACCACGCAAGCCGTCATTGCCTCCGAGCTCGAGGATGACGACGGCGACCTCGCGTTCGTCGAGGGTCCAGGACAGGCGCCTCACGCCTCCCGCAGAGGTCTCGCCGGAAACGCCGGCGTTGATGACTTCATAAGGATAGCCGTCTCGATCCACGAGCTCTTGCAGGACCGCCGGATACGCCTCGTCTCGACCGATTCCGAAACCCGCGGTGAGGCTGTCGCCGAAAGCGACGATTTTGCGCTGGTGGGCTCGGTCGATGGCCTTTCGGGTCGGAGCCGTGGGCTCGAGATCGACCGCGTCTCTCACGGGCTCGCTTCCGCACGCGGATAGGAAGGCCAACACGATAAGCCAACCGAACGAGCGCATGAACTTAGACTAACGATCCAATCGTCGCCGCGCCAGCGAATCATTTGTAAAAGAGCCCACGAGGTGGCTAGAATCCGCCCGAATTCGGGGTCGACCCGCAGGCCATGAAGCCGGCGGAGGAACGACCCCCGGAAAACTGCCCCAAGAGGAGCGAAAATGGCTGAGCTAGCTTTACCCAAGCCCCTGTCCGAAGACGTGCAAAAAGCCTTCGAGGCGATACGAAAACAACACGACCTGCGGGCCCTCGACGAAGAAGAGAGCGGCGGAGGGAGCGACAACTTGCCGAACGGTGTCTACGGCTTCACCTACTCGCCGGCGCAAGAGAACTATCCTCTGTTCAACCGGCGCGATTTACGCTCTTACGAGGGGCACAAGCTGGCCGACGGTAGTCTGTTTCTGCTGGGATTTCTGACCGCCGCCGAGAAGCAAACGTTCGACAGTGCCTCCGGTGAGGCGACGATCCACTTGTTCGCCGAGCCCGAGGGCGAAGCGAAGGAGATGGTACGCGTGCCGATGACTCGCGTGCTCGGAGCGGTGGAGCACTCGCAGCGCGGAAACCAGGGGCTCGAAGTCAAAGTCAGCGCGGCGAGCTGACAGGCGTTTGCAGGGCGCTCAACATCCGGCGGGCGACATCGCGGTTGATGTCGTCCGGCACCGGCTGAGGCCCCACGGTGAGGCCTTCGCCTCCCGACGCGACGCGGGCGAGCGACAGCGCCTGGAGCGACAATCCCAGGTCCATCGTCTCGATCGGATTCCCGCCTCCGCCGGCGAGGTTCAGCATTTCACCTCGGGTCAGTAAGTAGAGACGCTTTTCTCCAGGCAGATCGAGGCGCTCGATCCCGTCACGCACCGGAGTTCTCGAGAGATCACCGAGCTCGATCTCCCAGGAAAAATGGCCCGCATTCGCGAGGATCGCCCCGTCCGGGAGGGTATCCAGGTGCTCTCGGCGGACGACACCGGGCCGCCCGGTCACCGTTATCAGCACGCGGGTGTCCGCGAGAGCGTGCTCGAGCTCTCGCACGTGAAAACCCTCGAGCGCCGCCTCCAGCGCGCGAACCTCATCGCGCTCCACGACGACGACGTCGCCGCCGAACTGTCTTAGGTAGCGAGCAATCCCCCGCCCGCACCATCCGAAGCCCACGACGGTGAACCGTCTCCGAGGAATGAGAAGATTCGTCGTACGCATGAACCCTTCGACGATGGTCTGGCCGACGCCGTGCTGGTTCTCGACGATCGCCTTGAGCGGACTGTCGTTGATGACGATGACCGGATAGGAGACCGTTCCGGCGAGCTCTTCCCGCAATCGATTGGCGCCGGTCGTCGTTTCCTCGGTCCCTCCGGACACGGGCGTCCCGGAAGAGGCGACCGCGGCGGCTAGATCCGCACCGTTGTCGAGGAGCACTCCGGGCGCGTGACCAACGACCGAGTCAATATTGTGTTGGTGCTCGCGGGTACCATCGGCGCGCCGGCCATAGACCGCGATCCCGCCCGCACGGAGTGCATCCGCGACGCCATCCTGGGTCGTGCCCGGGCTCCCGGTGATCGCGACTTCCGCCCCCGCAGCTCGAAGGACCGAGCACAAGACGGCCGTTTTCGGCTCCACGTGGAGACAGATACCAATGCGACACTCAGCAAACACCTTCTTGGCGGAAAGCTCGGAAGACAGACCCGAAAGCACCGGCATGTGGGTACGCGCCCATTCGATCTGCTCTTCCGCTTCCGACATCGCCGTATTATATTCGTCGCGTGACGAGCCTTTGCTTTCTCATCCTGAGCGCCGCCGTGGCGCAAGCGCCCATCGCCGTTCAAGGAGCCGTCGATAGCGAGCTTC
>JAJCXL010000217.1 GCA_029263435.1 Acidobacteriota bacterium
CGCTCTTTCGCTCGCAGCGCAGGGCCGGTGGCTTCGCGGTTCGATTGCGTGAGCGCACGATGTGGTGAATGGTCGTTTCCACGTTGGAGAGAAAGTCGATCGTCTTCCACGCGGGATCGATCACCGGGCGATAGACTCGCATCAAATCGCCTCCCAGAAAGACTCCGAAGTCTTCGAGGATCTCTCCCGCCGGCGTCCCCGTCATCTTCGACGCGGTGGTGACGATCGCTACCGCCTCGCCGTCTTCGTAGTCGAGGAAATTCTCGTATTTCTTATCCGCCAGTCCCGCGTCTTGGAGGATGGCGAACCAGGTCTTGTGATCGAACTTGGCCTCGACGTATTTCTGGATCTCAGAAAAGATGAAACCATGCACGTCTGTTCTCCTCGTGTCTACACTAGGTGGACGTTGCGGTGGCTCGCCGGCCGAGCGCGTCTTTCGTCCGCCGGACTAGTCGAGCTCACTGATCGCCCGAAGAAGTCTCGGTTGGTGCTTTTTCATGATGGCTCTGGCCAGGCCCAAATTGCCTTTTCGATTGACGGCGAGAACATGGTAGTACTCCGGCCCCAGCATCCGGATGAGCAAATAGACTTTGGCGCTGGAGATCAAGATATCCTCGGTCGAGTGCGCGCCGAGACCGAGAAGCTCGAGGGTTCGACGGTTGGCTTTGACGACTTCGGCCGAGCAAGCGGAGGCCACCGACGCGTCGAATTCGGGATCGGCCGAGCTGCCGCTGATCGAAAGTCCGCTCTCGATGCTGACGATATCCGTCGATACGAACTCTGGAACCTCGTCCTTGAAATCATCCAGCAGTGAAGGGAGTGTGTTCATTTTGGGATCCTCCAAGTCGTGGTGGCGGCCGAATATCGGCTCGACGTTCTCGGTCTTCATCGCGACGGTGCCGTTTCGTCCCGCCTCATCTACCATCCGATAGACGTCCAGAATGATAGCCATGAGAGGGCGCTCGATGCGACGCGGGCGCGGGTCCTCGTCCGGAACGACCATTAGATCGGGATCTCGCCAGTTGATGATGGCGTATGCAGCGTCGGTCCCGCTGAGATCGCGCGTCTCCGCATCCATGAGAACGCCCTTCTTGAAATGCAGTCGACCGACCTGACCCCGATGACTGACGCTCACGGTACAGGTGGTTTGATCCTGCTCGACCATCTGCAAGAACGTCACTGGGCTGACTCCATGCACTGGACCGTGGCTGACTTTCATGATGGCACCTCCACTGTCGTCCTATGAGACTCCGTGGCTGGGATGGCTCCCTGAGCTCGACTCCACGTCTTTGATCGATGACAAGACCCGAGTGAGTCCTTCGCGCGCACTATCGATAGTTTCTCTCGTCGCCGGCGTAGACACCGCGAAACCCAACGCATGAGGTCCGAGCCCGGTCTCCGCCTGCACGACGTGAAGCGAATGACCGGCTTCGAGGTCGATAGCGATCGAGCCTCGCATCGGAGAGTCGAACGAGGCGTCGACTCGGTTGAGGACGCTGACGAACATTGCCGCGATGGCCACGACTTCGGGATCGGCGCCCTCCTCCATGAGAACGAGTCCGTCCGCGTCAGCAATGAAGATCTGATGACACTCGGTGTGCTGCTGAACCCAGCGCACGTAATGCTCCAGCCGTTGGGCAAGCGGTGCATCCGGAGGCTCGTAGAGCGAAGACGAAGCCGTGGCGTCAGCGATGCCGGTGGGAACGGGCCGGGACATCTCTCCGGTCATCGATTGCGGCATGGGTTGGACGGGCCCACTCGGAGCGAACGCTGGGTGCACGGGTGCCACGCCGGCTCGACTCAGCGAGACCGAAAGCGCGTCCTTGTCAATCCAGGAGAGCGATAGGCCCTTCATGCTCCTCCGGTTTCGCGAGCCCTAGACGCGCCTCCATCTCCCCGGCGATCTGGTCGAAGACCGCTGCGGCCGCGGGCGGCCGTTTGCTGAGTAAACCGAGAGGCACGCCGTAGGCGCTCGCTTTCAAAAACGCGTCATCACGCGGCACGAAACCCTCGAGTACCAAGTCGGACGGAAGCATGGACCAGCTTTCCTGGGCGACGCTCAACGAGACTTCGTTTCTCGAGCTGAGCATCGTCACGATGAACCCGGCGATGACCAGTCTCGCTCCTGATTGCTTCAGATTGCCCACCACGTCGAGCACTTGGCCGACGGTTCGTAGCGCGAGCGGCTCAGCCTGGAGGGGAACCAAGAGTTGGTCGCAGTTTCTAAGCGCGGCTTCGGTGATGCCGTACATCCCCGAAGGTGTATCGATGATGACGATGTCATAGCTGTCGGCACTTTGGGATACGAGCCGCTCGAGCCCTGCAGAGAGCGACGGGCCCATGGTCGCCAGCCTCATGGGAGAGGTCCCGGCGATCAAAAGCTCGAAGCCCGGGAGTCGAGTCTTGATGACGGAGTCGGCGAGCGTCCTGCCGTCTAGGTATGCGACGAGTCCTTTCCCCTCCCGGACTGCCTTTTGCACCGATTGGCCGACGGAGCCCTGCGGATCCGTGTCCACCAGAAGAGTTTTCCACTTTCGTTTCGCGAGTGCGAGGGATAAGTTTAGTGCTACCGTAGTTTTACCCACTCCACCCTTCTGGCTTGCGATGGCTAGAGTGGTCACCGGTAGTTTTCTCCTCGCGGAAAATTGTGGTGGGAACCCTCACTCATTATATACGGGATCGCAATAACACAGTGCAGTTTGAAAATCGGCAGGCGAGGTTCCGCAACCAGGTCGGACGAGTAGGCGTAGCGGCTGCCCGGCGAAGTCTTCTCGAAAAGTGAGGGCTACTGCCGTTCGTCCGTCCGGGGCACGCCGTCAGGCGCCTCTGCGCCGATGGACAATGGCGACGCCTGCGATCGTCGCGGCGCCTCCCACGATGGATAACGGTGAGGGCTCTTCACCGAGCCAAAGCCACCCCATCGCGAACGCGATCACGGGGACGAGATATAAGAAGCTGACAGCCTTCGAGACCGAGATCTTAGCCACGATGAAAGCCCAGCTCACATAGGCGATGGCGGACGGCCCTATTCCCAAATAGAGCGCGACCAGCGTCGCGCGGGTCGGCGCCTGGCGGAGCGTCTGTCCGAGCTCGGGCGCGAAGGGCAAGAGCATGACGCATCCGCACACGAGGGATCCCGCCGTGAGCTCGAGCGCGCCGAACCGGCCGAGCATGTCCTTTTGGACGATGAAGTACACCGCTTGGCCGATAGCGGCGACGAGGATCCAGATCACCCCGCTGCTAAAGGCGAATCCGTCGTCCGTCCCGAGAGACACGAGAGCCGCTCCGGCAAAGGCAATTCCCAGCCCGAGCCATGCCCGACGCCCCAATCGCTCCCGGAGAAAGACGGCCGCGAGGATGACGGTGAACAACGGCGTGGTGTTGACGAGCAAGCTCGCCGCGCCTGCGCTGACGGTGCGCTCGCCCGCGTTGAGCGCGAGGTGATAGATGACGACGCCGGTGAGCCCCAGAGCGAGCACTCCGAGCCAATCCTTCGCGGAAGCTTTCGCGAGAGCTCGCCAGCGGCCGGAGACAAGAAGGTAGGTGCTCAAGATCGTCGACGCCACCAGGAACCGCAAAAGCGCCAGGGAGCCCGGCGAGTAATGAAGGACGGCGACACGAATGCCGACGAAAGCCGAGGCCCACAAGATCAACGTGACGACGAGCACCGCCACGAACCACGGCGTCCGTGCTGCGCCGGCCGCGACCGGCACCGTACCCGCGTAGCTCATCGTAGACTCACCCGCTTAGGCTAGGCGGTCTCGCGGCTACGGGTGAATGATTCAGGACAATTGGGTGAAGAAATCGTTGCCTTTGTCGTCGACGACGATGAAGGCGGGGAAGTTCTCGACCTCGATGCGCCAAATCGCTTCCATCCCGAGCTCTTCGAACTCGATCACTTCGACCTTCTTGATGGAATCGAGAGCGAGGATCGCGGCCGGCCCGCCAATCGAGCCGAGATAGAAGCCACCGTGCTCTTTGCACGCGGCCGTCACTTGCGGCGAACGATTACCTTTCGCGAGAGTGATGAAGCTCCCACCCGCTGCCATGAACGGACCGACATAAGAGTCCATCCGCCCGGCAGTCGTGGGGCCGAAAGATCCGGACGCATAACCTTCCGGCGTCTTCGCGGGGCCGGCGTAATAAATAATGTGGTCCTTCATGTATTGCGGCAACCCCTCACCCTTGTCGAGGCGCTCCTTCAGCTTCGCGTGTGCGATGTCTCGCGCCACGATGATCGATCCGGATAGGGAGAGTCGAGTCTTTACCGGATGGCGTGACAGGGTCTCTCGAATCTCGCTCATCGGACGGTTGAGGTCGATCGGAACCTCCTCCACCCCGAGCTCGTCTCCTTTTACTTCCGGCAGGAAGCGGGCGGGGTTGGTCTCGAGCTGCTCTAGAAAAACACCGTCTTTCGTGATCTTGCCGTGTGCTTGCCGATCCGCCGAACAAGACACCCCGATGCCGACCGGTAACGATGCTCCATGGCGCGGGAGTCGTATCACCCGGACGTCGTGACAAAAATAGGTCCCGCCGAACTGGGCTCCGATGCCGAGCTTTCTCGATCGGCTCAACACCTCTTGCTCTAGCTCGATGTCACGAAATGCCCGCCCCAGCTCGTTCCCCGTCGTAGGTAGCGTGTCGAGATAGCGACAGCTCGCGAGCTTGACGGTCTTGAGAGTCATTTCTGCCGAGGTGCCGCCGATGACGATGGCGAGGTGATACGGAGGGCACGCCGCCGTGCCGAGGCTCTTCATCTTGTCTTCGATGAACGTCAC
>JAJCXL010000218.1 GCA_029263435.1 Acidobacteriota bacterium
CATGCCGGCGTTGTTCGGTCTCGCGGTGACCTATCAAGAGCTCGGGAGAACCGCCGACGCGGAGGCGGGCTACCGGCACATTCTCGAGCTCGACCCGCGGGACAATCGCGCCAACTTCAGCCTCGCGCGTATTCACGCGGACCGCAGTGATTTCGAGGGAGCGCTCGAGATACTGGCCGCGGCCGTGGATGTCGGGAGCGAGCAGGCGGGGCTCCACAATTTGATGTCCGAGTGTTACTTGGGGTTGAAACAGCTCGACCGCGCCGAAGCAGAAGTCAGGCGCACCTTAGAGCTCAACCCCGAGTTCCCCACGGCGTATTACAATCTCGCTTTGATCTTCGAAGAGCGGGGCGACGATGCCAAAGCGCTCGAAGCCTATGTCAAAGAGACCGAGATCGCGCCCAAGGACTTCAAGGCGCATTTCAATCTCGCGAAGCTCTACGGAAAAGCGCGTCGCCCCCGAAAGATGAAAGAGCACTTCGAGCTCGCGATCGAGCACAACGACAAATTCGCGATCGGCTATCTCTACCTCGCCAAATATCACTTGGACACCGGCAATCTCGACGAGGCCCAAGAGCTCGCGGCCAAGGGTGTGGCACTCGGGCCGGAACCTTCCATGGCGCCGTTCGGACACTTCATCTTGGCCGACGTCTACAATCGTCAAGGCCGGATCGATGACGCGGAGCGCGAGCTCGCCACCGCAAAGAGGCTGCAAGGCACCTAGTGTCCCGTCCCAGAAATTCGTCACATAAATCTCGGGCCCTTTTGCGCGCTGGCAGCGTTGTGACGCCTCGCAATATCCAGATATGGCATCGTCGTCACGCCTTGCCAGCACACAAAACGACCTCGACCTCTATGCAACGAACTTCTGGGACGGGACACTAGATGATGCTCTCAACCGAGCCGGCGGCTCTCGAGAAAGCAACCCTGGAAAACGGCACCGAAGTCTCGTGCATCCGAGCCTTCCAAGTCAAAGAGATCGAACGTCAGGTCGCCGGCTATCTGACTCACGGGATCTCGGTTCAGCCGGGCGATACCGTGTTCGACGTCGGCGCCAATATCGGTTTGTTTACTCTCTTGGTGCATGAGGTCTGCGCGAAGGATGTCGACGTGTACGCCTTCGAGCCGATCCCGGAAACGTTCAGCGCTCTCGCGGCGAATCTGGGTCGAGCGAATCCCAGTCGTTTACGCGCCTTCCCCTGCGGGTTATCGCACACTTCCGGTTCCGCTCGTTTTTTGTTCACCCCCAACATGGCGACGCTGTCGTCGCTATACGGTGAGGACGATGGGGAGCTCCGAGACCAAGTCACCGAAGCTTTGTCGCGCAACATCGCTCTTACGCCGCCTCATCTCAGGTGGCTGCGGTTTCTTCCTCGCTCGCTCCGAGAATACCTTCTCGCAAAAACCACTCGAAGCATGTTCGAGCAACACGCCGTCACGTCCTCGCTGCGGACGTTGTCCGAGATCGTTCACGAAGAGCAGGTACAGCGCATCGACTTGCTGAAGATCGACGTGGAGAAGAGCGAGCTCGATGTCTTGGCCGGGATCGAGGCTCCGCATTGGGGCCTCATTCAGCAGGTGGTCATCGAGGTCCACGACCTCGAAGGACGGCTCGAGGCCATCGTCGCTCTCCTTCGCGCGCACGGACTCACCTCCGCGGTCGAGCAGGACATATTCTTGCGAGGCTCGAACATCTACAACATCTATGCGAGGCGCGCGTAGAGAGCTCGCCACTCGAGGTCCCTTGTGACCGAGGGCAGCGTCGGTCGGGACGCCGACTACTTCGCGGCTCGGCCGCCGGTGAACTTACCGTCCACACATTGGTCGGAGCGGCAATTGTTCAGGAAGGGCGCGCCCAGGCCGACGAGGAGATCGACGGTCTCGGGCTTGGGGATGAAGAAACGCGAAGGTCCGAACGCCATATCGGCCGCGGAGTTCCCGTCTTTGTTGATGACGTCGAGACTCGCCCCGTGATCTACGAGAAGTTGGACGATCTCGAGGTCTCCGCGCGATGCCGCACCGTGCAATGCGGTAAACCCGTCCTTGTCGCGAGCGTTCACGTCGTTTCCTAGCTCGAGGCAGTAGCGAACAGCCTCCACGAAAGCGTCGGGTGCGTTTTGACTAAAGTTTCCGATCCAGCCCAACCCGGCGGCCACCATCAGCGGCGTCGCATTGCCATGAGTCGCCAAGTTCGGATCGGCGCCGGCGGCCATGAGAACGCGCATCGCTTCGACGTCGCTGGACATCGCCGCCCGCCAGAAAGGCGTCGCACCTGCGTGGTCTACCCACCCGCGGTCGTGAGACGTCGGGCTGAACCATAGCTTTCGCTGGATACGAGCGTTCGGATCCGCGCCGGCCTCGAGAAGGGCTCGGATGAGATCCAAAGAGTCCACGATCTCCTGATCCGTACGGGGATTCGGGGCCCACGACACGGGCGCGTAGCGCATGTTGACGGTGGCGAACAAAGGCGCGAGTCCGTCGATGTTCGCCACGTTGGGGTTCGCTCCTCGGTCGAGCAAGTACTTGCCGACGTCGTAATGGCCGTTCGCGATGGCAATCACCATGGGGCTCGACGCGTCGCCGCCGCTCACGCGATTGACGTCGGCACCGGTCTCGACGAGAGCTCTCACCGCGTCCAGATGACCTTCACGGGCGGCGAACAAGAGCGCCGTCATCCCACCCATCGCAGAGTTTCCACCGGACTGCTCCGAGCCTTCGCGACGGCGCCGCGGATTGCCGTTGTCATCCAGCCGATCTTCATGAAGGGCGAGCACGTAGGAAGAAAGCTCGGGGTGCGCACCACTTGCCATCAGCAGCTCGATGACATCCGCGCGATTCTCCCAGGCGGCGAACATGAGCGGCGTTTGGCCGTTTCCGAGCTCTCGGCCGTTGACGTCCGCGCCTTTGTCGATGAGCGCCCGAACGGCTTCCACGTTTCCGGCCATCGACGCAGCCATCAAGGCACTCGCACCACTCTCCGAAAGGCGATTGGGATCCGCTCCGCCCTCGAGGAGCGCCGTCACTATCGACGCGCTCGCGTGCTTGCTCGCGAGAATGAGGGGCGTCAGCGCTCCGACCCGCGTCACGGGGTCGAGCTTTGCTTCGGCGCTCAGCAAGAGCTCGGCGAGCGTCAGGTCGTCGTGAAATGCGGCCCAGTGCAGCGCCGTCATCCCGTCGCCTTGTGCCGCGTCGACCAGAGCTCCTTGGTGGATCAGCTGGTGCACCGCGGTGACGTTGCCTTGCTGCGCTTGGTCGGCGACAGGAGCGTCGGAAGCAATGGCGGCGGTCAGGCCGACGAGACCCATCAACGCCGCGTACATCCCCGTCCGTGTACGGGCGCGAGATTGCTCGAGCTCGGTGCGCATTTCGGTCTCCTTTTCGGGCGAGGTCTAAATATCGACCGTGCCGGTGCTGTCGCCAAAAGACTCGACATCGACGCCGAGCTTGTGGAGCATCGTCAAGAGTACGTTCGCCATCGGCGTTCCGTCTTCGCAAAGGGTATGACGGCGGCCTTCGAGGGTACCCCCGGCGTGTCCGGCCAGAAAGAGCGGGACCCGCAGATGATTGTGGACGCTGCCATCTCCCATCGGACTACCGTAGAGGACCATCGAGTGGTCCAAGAGGTTTCCGTCGCCGTCGGGTGTGTTCTTCAACCGCTCGAGGAAGTATGTGACGTGACGGACGTGATACTCGTTGAGCTTCGCAAACTCAGCGAGTTGGTCCGGCTTATCCATGTGATGGGATAGCGGGTGGAACGGCGTCTTCACGCCGCTATCGGGAAAGACCCGCGTGCTGACATCTCGTCCCAGCTTGAAAGCCGACACTCGAGTGGTCTCGGTCTGAAACGCGAGCACCTGGAGATCGAACATCAACCGCACATGGTCGATCCACGATTCCGGCACGCCGATAGGCGTCGTGGGCAGTGACGGGGCGTCCGCGGCTTGGTTTTGGGACTCGACCAGCTCGATGCGTCGCTCGATCTCACGAACGTCTTCGAGATAGTCCGACAGGCGTGCGCGATCGCTGGGGCCTAGATCACGCTCGAGCTTCGAGACTTTCTCCAATATCCCGTCGAGAATGCTGGCATTGGTCCGGCGCCTCAACTGACGCTCTTCGGGCGTGGCGCCATCGCCGAACAGGCGCTCGAACACGACCCGTGGATCACGCTCCATCGGCAGCGGCGTCGACGGCGACGACCAGGAGATCGTGTTGGCGTAGACACAGCTGTAACCGTATCCGCACGCGCCGGTGAGTGACCCGACGTCCTCGATACAAAGCTGGATGGAAGGCAGAGGCGTGTCCTGGCCTACCTGTTGCGCTAAGAGCTGGTCCATGGACATCGCGTTCTCGATGTCGGCACCCTCGGTCATCTTGGCATGCGCGCAAGTCAGCCACGCTGCCGAAGAGCGGGTGTGGTCCGCGCCGGCCTCCGCGGGGGACTTCGCCGTCGCTTCCGCGATGTCCGTGTGACTGACGATCGTCAGATAGTCTTTGTACGGCTCGAGAGATTGCAGGATCTGGGTGAGCTCGAAGTCGCGGCCGACTTGTTTCGGAGACCAGTAGTTCAGTCGGGTTCCATCGCCGGTGCTCCCCGCGGAGCCGTGCACCATTTCGAGCGCGGCAAAACGCGTCTTCGGCATCGCCGCGGCTATCTTGGCGGAAGCCATCGCGGGCACCATCGCGTCCAGGAAAGGCAAGGCCATCGTGACGCCGAGTCCCCTAAGGGCCGTTCGTCTCGACATGTGCTTGTTGGTAATGAACATTTACTGTGTCCTCCCTGGTCGTTTGGTCTATTGCATCGGAGCAGCGTCGGTCGTCGCGGCTGCGGTCTCTGCACGCTTCATTTGAAACGGCGTACTTCGTATCACGCCGAGAACGAAAGACGAGAAGCGATAATCATCCGCCGCCGCGTCCACGGCGATCTTTCGAATCGACGGCATGTCGTAATACTGCACCACCCGCCCGAGTCCGTACATCAACAAATTGCGCGTGAAATTTCGGACGAACAGCGTTTCGGATCGCATCAAATAGTCCCGCAGGTCGTCAGGGCCTGCGATGGGCGTTCCGTCGGCAAGGATGCCGGAGGGATCGATAGCACTCCCTGAATCCTTCACCCGCCACGCTCCCACCGGATCGAAGTTCTCGAGCGAATAGCCGATGGGGTCCATCACGTCGTGACACGAAGCGCAGGCCGGGTTTTTTCGGTGCTCTTCGAGGCGCTGTCGAACCGAAGTCACCTTTCCGCCGAGCTCGTTCTCTTCGAGCGGCGGGACGTCCGCGGGAGGCGTCGGTGCCGGCGTCCCGAGCAAGACGTCCAGAATCCACGCCCCTCGAATGACCGGCGACGTCCGGTTCGACAAGGACGTCAGGGACAAGATACTCGCCTGGCCTAGCAGGCCGCGGCGGTTCGGATCTTCGATGTCGATGCGTCGAAGACGACTGCCCATGACGTTGGAGACGCCGTAGTGCTCCGCGAGCCGACCATTGACGAAGGTGTAGTCAGCGCTGAGGAGATCCAACACGCTGCGATCCGCGCGCACGATGTGATTGAAAAACGCCAGAGTCTCCTCGAGCATCGATTCGGTGAGGTTCTCGTCCCAATCGGGATACAAGAAGACGTCGGGATGAAAGTCCTTCAAGTTCTGAAGGTGCAGCCAATGCGAGGCGAAGTTCGTGGCGAGAGTCTCGGCCCGCGGATCCGCGAGCATGCGTTTCGTTTGTTGTTCGAGCACGCCGGTCTCTCGCAACTTTCCTGCGCTCGCGACTGAGATCAGCTCGTCATCCGGGCCGCTACTCCAAAGAAAAAAAGCCAGCCGCGAAGCGAGCTCGATGTCGCTGATACGGAAGTTCGAGCCCGGTGCTACCTCTTCCGGCGCGCGCTCGAATCTGAAAATGAACTCCGGGTCGGCGAGGATTCCCTGCAGGGCGGTTCGAATCCCGGAGTCGAAATCTCCACCGGTCTCGCGACCCGCGTCGAACAAATCCAAGACATTGCCGATATCGGAGAGCGTCACCGGACGCCTGAACGCCCGTCTGGCGAGTGCCGTCAAGATCTCTTCCGCGCAGCTGCGCTCCAGTGAGGCCGTAGGCTCCGGCGAGCAAGTAAAGATCTTTTGCCGGCTCGGCATGTCGGAAACGCCGGTGACGTTGTAAGGACCGTCGACCCCCACCGTCTTGACGTGCGGCAAGCCGGTCAGACCTTGAACGTTACCGGTCGTGAGATCGGCCGTTGCTTGTTCGAAGGGCATGACGAAATCTTGCACGTGTCCTTCCGTGCGCTTGATGAACGCGGCCGAGATCCATTGGGGTCCGGCGGCGACACGTATCGGCTCGGTACGGATCTCTTCGGTGGTGTGGCGCTTGCGATCGATGTCGAACAAGGCTTTTCGCTCACCATTCACCGCCACTTCCAGTTGCTCGCCTTCCGCCGGTTTGTTGTCGCCGAATAGCGGGCCGAGACTGCGGTGGTAAAGATTGATGCGCAAGACATACTCGCCGTCCGCGGGGAAATTGTGCCTCACCGCGAGGCCGCCCCTCGTGCCGAAAGGCGCGCCTTCGACGTGGTCGAGCTGAGAAAAGCTCAGCGGGACGACATAGGTCTCGACCCCGGGGCTCGCGTCCGGATCGCCCACCGCAAGGCGGCTGATCTTGCCCGCCGCGTTGATGTAGCCGTGGAGCAAAGAAGGAGAGATCGTCAACACGTCCGACATGTTGTCGAAGCCTTGACTCATGTCGTCGGGCGGCAGGAGCGATTCCACCCGCACGTCGAGCCCGAGTAAATCCCGGATCGAGTTCT
>JAJCXL010000219.1 GCA_029263435.1 Acidobacteriota bacterium
GATCAGCCCGACCAAGCCGAGAGACATCGTGCCCGGCTCAGGGGCCGCGGCGGTCGGCGCGAAGTTCGCGTTCAACCGAAACGATGTGTTGTTGCTGTTCACGTCGTAGCGCGAGAGCTGCGCCGTGTTCGTGAGCACCCCACCGGCGGACGCTGAACGGCCGAAAGAATACAGCTCGACTCTAAGATAGAGATCCGACGTACCGATGAAGCTCACCGGGATCGCCACCGTGCCCTGATCGTTCGCCGTACCGAAAGCCGGGGTCGTGACTTCGGCGAGCTGAGTAAAGTTGACTCCGTCGGTCGAGCCGTAGAGAAAGTTATGACCGCGGCTGTAGCTCCAGTGAAACGTCGGCATGTTCAACCACAGCTCGATCTCGGTGGTCGCTTGGCCGAAATCGAAGTGGTAGTTGATGATGCCCGGCGTGGTCGCGGCTTCCGTGCTCGCTCCAACGTTCGGCTTCCACAGTCGAACCGAGCCTTCGGTGTAGAGAACCGCGTTGCTGGTGCTGGTGATATGGGTCTGGGACGTCGCGAGGTAGGGATTCCCGTAGGAGTACTCCCAGTCGAAAAGAGCCGCCTCGAGAGACATCGGCGCGAACAAAACGAGAGCCATGAGTAGTTTTTTCATTGTTTGACCTCAGTTGTAAGTTTTTGTGTTTAAAACCCTTGTGACGCTCGAGCTCTGGCCGCTTTCTCGAGGAGGTACAGATAAAAACCGTCGCTCATCTAGAACGGACGACGAAATGCGGAAACCGGGGTCAGAAAATTTCGGTTTTTTTTCGTGGGAGAGAGAACGCTCAGCGGGAGAGCAGGTCTTTGACTTCGACCGAAAGCGGGTGGTCGGGCCCCAAGTGGGAGGCGCGGATCTCGAGAGCGTCCTCGAGATGCACCCGGGCTTTGGTGAGCAAGCCGCGCTCGCGGTAGACCTTCCCGAGCCCGAGGAGACTGTAGGAGAGGTGGAGATGTCCGTCAGGGAGGGTCTCTCTCCTGATATCGAGGGATCGTTCGAACAGCTCTTCGGACTCATCGAGGCGTCCCTGGTCGAACAGCGTCGACGCGAGGTTCGTGAGGCCGGACGCAACGGAGGGGTGACTCGGACCCAAAAGCCGCTCGAGCATGGCGACGGACTCGCGCAAGGCAGCTTCCGCGCCTTCGAGCTCGCCTTCGGCCTGGAGCAAGAGCCCGAGGTTGTTCAAGCTTTGTCCTACCAAGTGATGATCGCTTCCGAATGCTTTGCGACGCACGTCCAGCGCGTCTCGATACATCGTCTCCGCCTCGTCGAGCCGGCCGGTCGTTTGGAGCACGAGCCCGAGATTGCTGAGCGACTGAGCGACGTCAGGATGATCCGGCCGGAGCTTCCCCTTGCGGATGGCGACCGCCTGTCGCAGCAACGGCTCCGCCCCCGCGGTGTCGCCTTTCGAGAACAGAATCAATGCGAGGTTGTTGAGACTGGTCGCGACGTGCGGGTGGTCCGCGCCCAGGCGCTTGTGGCGGATCGCGAGAGCTTCTCGTTGCGCCTCTTCGGCCGCCTCGTAGCTCCCCGACCGGCTCAGCGTGTTGGCGAGATTGCTGAGGCTGTCAGCGACGAGTGGGTGCTCAGGGCCCAAAGCCATCCGTCGGATCGCTGTCGCCTCTTGGATGAACCGCTCGGCGGCTTCATAGTCACCGCGGGTGTAGTAAAGAGAGCCGAGATTGTTGAGACTCTCCGCGGTGCCGACGTGTCGCTCCCCGAAGTGGGCACGGTTGGTTTCCAGCGCCGCGAGAAGAACCGCCTCCGCGCGGTCGTAGTCCCCCTTCTTCACGAGAACGCCGCCGAGATGGTTGAGGATCGAAGCACTCGCTTTCGAGCCTGGTCCGTCTCGACGATCGATCTCGGCGATCGACGCTTCGAACAGCGTCACCGCCTGATCGTACTCACCCTTGGCCTGGTGAAGCGCCGCGAGGTGGTCGAGGGCTTCGGCCATCGACAAGACGGTGTCGTCGTCCGAGCCTCTCCGCAGCTCGACCGCGCGCTCGAGAAGGGGCGCCGCCCGGTCGTAGTGACCGAGGTTCGTATAGATACGCCCGAGAGCGTCGAGAAGCTCCGCTTGAACCGCCGGCTGTCCCGCAAGCTCGGTATCGACGAGGGTGACGCCGCGAGCGAGAGCGTCATCCGCGAGCACGGGTGCTCCTCGCGCAGCACTCGGATCGTAGACCTCGAAGGCTTGGACGAGAAGCTCGGTGACTTCTTGGGCTTTGTCGCGCTCTCGCGCCAGTCGTGCGGATTGCACAGCGCTGAACGCCCCGAAGGCGGCAACCAATCCGAAGATGAGCGCCGCTACCGACACGCCGACGCGGTGGCGCTCGACGAACTTCGAGATCCGATAGCGGTATCGATCGCGTTGCGCGGTGACCGGCAGACCTTCGAGGTGTCTTCGGATGTCGTCGCTGAGCTGCTCGACGGATGCGTAACGACGGTCCGGTTCTTTCCTAAGCGCCTTCGCGCAGATCAATTCCAGATCCCCGGCGAGACGTTTTCGAAGGCGGCCGGCATTCGTATTCCGCGCGACCGCGATATCGGTTCCCGTTTCCGAGGTTACGGCTTGACTGGCCAGTACGGGCTCGACCGTCGTCGCTTTGTTCTCCGCCTCCGCGGGCGACAATCCAGCGAGCGCGAGCGGGCGGGAACCGGTGAGAAGCTCATACAACACCGCGCCTAGACCGTAGACGTCCGTCGCCGTCGTGATCGGGCGTCGGGCGAATTGCTCCGGCGCGGCATAGTCCGGCGTCATCGCCATGGAGCCCGTCACCGTCGGCGATCCCTCGGTCCCGCCGTCGTCGAGCATTTTCGCGATCCCGAAGTCCAGCAACTTGACCCGACCCTCGGTCGTCACGACGATGTTGCTCGGTTTCAGATCCCGGTGCACCACGAGATTCTGATGGGCGTAAGAGACCGCGGCCGCGACGTCTC
>JAJCXL010000220.1 GCA_029263435.1 Acidobacteriota bacterium
GTCAACTTGACCGGAACGTTTCGGGTCACGCGGGCGTTTCTTCCCGGGCTCGTAAGCAAGCAGTGGGGCCGTATCATCAACATCGCTTCGATCGCCGGCAAAGTCGGGGTTCAGTACACCGCCGCCTACTGCGCGAGCAAGCACGGTGTGATCGGCTTCACCCGTGCTCTGGCTCTGGAAATGGCCACTCTCGGGGTCACCGTCAACGCGATCTGCCCCGGTTTCGTGAACACCGACATGGCGAAGGAGGCCGCGAGAAACATCGCGTCCAAGACCGGCGGGAGCGAAGCCGAGGCGGTGTCGTGGCTCGAGTCGCAATCACCCCAGAACCGGTTGGTCGAGCCCGAGGAGGTCGCCGCGCTCGCGGTCATGCTCGCGTCCGAGGACGCACGCAGCATCAACGGTCAGGCCATCAACGTCGACGGCGGAAGCGTCGTCTATTGAGCGCGGCGCGCTAGAGGGATCGACGCGCCGGCCTCTCGGCCCAAGAGCGCCGGCTCGAGCCCCAGGAGCGAGAGAAGGGTGGCGGCGACCTGCCGGTTCTCAGCGGGCGTGTCGACGCTACCGGAAGCGGGCGTGTCGGGCCCAAGGATCGCGATCCAGGTATTCTCGGCACCGTCGATGCCTTCTCCGTGCGAGGTCCACTCCTCCGTCGTAAGGCCGCGACCGTGATCCGTGGTCACGACCAGCGTCGTTCGTCCCCGATAGGCCGGTAACGCTTGCACCTTCGCCCACAGGGCCCGAAGCGCGTCATCGAAGCTTCTGATCGCTTGGAGAGTCCGGTCGTAGCGTCGGCTATGCGCCCATTCATCCGTTTCGTCGAGGGCGATGAACAAGAGTCTTGGTTGATAGAGCTCGAGGAGCTCGGAGGCAATCCCTAGGGTCACGGCGTTGTAGCGCACCGAGTCCCACGGGCTCGGCATCCGATGCTGGAGCCGGTTCCAACGCTCGATCTCACGGTTGGCGAACGCGGTCGGTACGTCCCGCACGCCCGCGTTGACGAAGATCGTGCCCGGCTGGCTCTCGACGATGAACGGAAAGTGACCCCACGAGGTCACTGCCGCGACGGCCAAGGGACCGAGGTCGAGCTCGCGTCGAACGATCTCGAGCACGGTCTGGGCGGGGTTTTGCAAATCTATATTGCCGGTGATCTCAGAGACGACTCGACCGGTGAGAAGCTCCGAGTAGCCGGGATAGGAGTTACGGTGTGGATTCGAGATGGTGCTCCGCATGACGATGCCGGCAGGCGCGAGCTCGGTCCAAAAGAACGGAAGGAGCGCTTCACGCCGTTTCTCCGTGGTATCGCGCCAGAAACGCTCCCGAAGGGCTCGTTCGTCTTCGATCCCCGACTTGTCTCCGGCCTCCAAGAGGATCGGATCCGCCCCCTCGAAGAGCTCTTGCTGACGGACGCCATCGACGGTGAGAAAGATGACGTTCCGGGTGTGTTGCGCCGCCGCCGGAGCGGCGAGCGCTAAGAGAATGCCGACAGTGGCACGCGCGGACATAGGTCAGCTTAACCTGTTCGCTGCGACGGGGCTCAGGCGAGAAACTTCTTGAGCTCCGGCACCTGGCCGAGAATGCTCGTGACGACGCCGTCACCGGCTTTGCCTTTGAGAAACCCGAACAACATCGGGACGAAAGATCCGAGCTGATCCATGGAGAGGCCCGAGCTCTTGGCCATGCCCAACAGGCCGGCCGCGGCCCCTGCTTTTCCTCCGAGCATGCCGGACGCAGCACCCATGAGGCCGCCGAGACCACCGCCTCCGCCTCCGCCGAGCATGTCCGACAGTCCGGGCACCGCTCCGGCGAGCTTTCCGAAATCTTCGTCGCTCACCTGGTCCTTGACCATTTCGAGCACCCCGCCAGTCGCAGTTTTGGCCGAATTTTCACTGATCCCGAGTTGGCTGACCGCCAATTGAATGAACTCTTGCATAAAGCCTCCTGTGTTTTCCGCATCACAATGATTCGTTTCTTGGTTTCGATGCCTTAGACCATGGTCGCCGGCCAAAGTCACATCCCTCTAAGGTGTCTCGCCGAGCGCTTTTCCAAAAACATCCGGCGATCCCGTAAGATGCAAGGACGGAAGGGACTAGGTTCACGGTGTTCAACAAAGTCGTAGGCGCACTCGTTGCGGCCATCGCTTGCGGGAGCATGGCGACGGCACAGCTTCGCTACGACAAGGAATATGAGGGCATCACCTACCATCCGGATCTGTGGAAAGACCCCGTCGCCGGGCTGAGAGAACGGATCGAAAGTGGCGAGGTCGAGCTCACCGAACAACCGTCGAGCGGCTATTTGACTGCGCTGTTGGATGAGCTAGATATTCCCGTCTCGTCCCAGAGTCTCGTTTTCACGAAGACGAGCGTCCAAAGACGCCTCATCTCCCCGCGCACGCCCCGCGCCCTCTATTTCAGCGATGACGTCTACGTCGCCTGGGTTCCCGAGAGCCGGTCCCTCGAGATCATAGCCATCGACCCCACGCTCGGGCCGGTGTTCTATACGCTCGACCGGCCATCGGAGGAGTCCCCCGATTTCGAGCCCCAGACGTTTCTCTGCCTCCGGTGTCACGACTCGTACTCGCTGTCCGGCGGCGGTGTACCTCGACTGCTGATGGGCTCGATGATTCCTGACGCTCAGGGGGAGCAAGTTTTTCACGAGGGCTGGTCTTTGACCTCTCAGGAGACTCCGATCCCCGAGCGGTGGGGCGGATGGTACGTCACCGGGACGCATGGCGACCAGACGCACATGGGGAACGTGTTCGTCAAAGACCAAGCGAGCGTCGCGAGCCTCGACTCGAGCGCAGGAGCGAATGTGGTGGTGTTGGGCGATCGTTTCGACGTCACGCCTTATCTCAGCGGCCACAGCGATATCGTGGCGCTCTTGGTGCTCGAGCATCAGGTCCACGTCCAAAACGCGATCACACGGGTGAGCTTCGATGCGCGCACCGCGCTCGCCCGCGATCCCGGCGGCGCGGACGCTCCATCGACCGAGACGGAGGTGGAGCTGGACGCAATGGTCGAGACGCTCGTACGAGCCCTGCTCTTCGCGGACGAAGCACCGCTCGGTGCGCCTTTTCGCGGCACGACGAGCTTCGCCTCGGAGTTCACCGCGCGCGGTCCGCGTGATGCCGACGGCCGAAGCTTGAGAGATTTCGATCTCCAGGAAAGGTTGTTTCGCTTTCCTCTCAGCTATTTGATTTACGCCGACGCTTTCGACGCGTTGCCCGAAGCGGTGCATCTGCGGATCTATGGCCGGTTGCGTGCAGTCCTTCGGGCCGAGCCCCCTCACCCTCTCGTCGAGCGCCTGGGCAAGGACGAACGAAGCGCGGTGCTCGAGATCCTGGAGCAAACCAAAGAAGAGTTCGCCCTGTTCCTTACCACCCCCTGATGTCCCGCCTCGACTAACGTTGGCGAGGGGCTTGCATCAGCACCTCATCGATGCTCGAAACCCTGCTCGATGCCGTCGCCGCTCGAGAAGCGACGCTACGACTCGGCGCTTTCGTCCTCGTGTTCAGCGTGGTCGCGCTTCTCGAGATCGTGTCACCGAGACGGCGCCAGCCTCTCGGTCGCAACACTCGGTGGCCGGCGAACCTCGCGCTGACCGCGGCCAACGCGCTAGCGCTCCGCTTGCTCATTCCAATCACGGCCGTGGGCATTGCGATGGTCGGACAAGAGAACGAGATCGGTCTATTCAACTATCTTCGCCTTCCGGGGTGGTTCTCGTTCATCGCGACACTCGTTCTCATGGATCTGAGCTTGTATCTCCAACACCGCCTGGTCCACGCCGTTCCCCTGCTCTGGAGGCTTCACCGGGTCCACCACGCCGATCTCGAAGTAGATATCACCACCGGAGCGCGGTTCCACCCGCTCGAGATGGCGTTCTCACTGGCGGTCAAGGTCGCCGTCGTCGCGGCCCTCGGGGCGCCCCCCGCTGCGGTGGTCGGCTTCGAGATCCTTCTGAATGCGACGTCGATGTTCAATCACGGGAACTTGAAACTGCCGCCCGGGCTAGACGGCGCGCTGCGGAAGTTCCTCGTCACTCCGGACATGCATCGGATCCATCACTCCGTCCTGCACGACGAGACCAACTCGAACTTCGGATTCAACCTCACCTGGTGGGACTACCTGTTGTCGACTTACCGGTCGTTACCTGCAGCGGGCCACGTCGGAATGGAGCTTGGGGTTTCGGACGATCGTGCGCCCGAGCGATGTAATCGCTTCTTTTCGATGCTGGCGATGCCGTTCCAGCGACGGACCCTTTGAGCTAGGCGACCCATCTTTCAGCGTCATCTAACCCACCACCGCCGCCACGGCCTTCGCAAACGAAGCAAGGACGCCTTGCTGCTTCGCATCTTCATCGGGTTTGGCCGGTGGAACGCCCCTTGCAAAAGGAGCCAAGAACGATGCCGTCCAATGGGACGTCAGTGAACAACGGGCTGCGGTGTCCGGCTCCCCACGAGTCGGGCACGGCCTTTTCGGAAAGGTAGGGTCGAGACAATGAGATCGACATCGACCGTTCTCGTTCTTCTTTTCATCATCACCGCCGGCACGGCATCCGCTCAAGATGTCGAACGGGGCAAAGCCGTTTACGACTCGCGTTGCGTGGTCTGTCACGGTGACAAAGGCGACGGCAAGGGCCTCATCGGCATCGTGCACCGAGCCCAGACGAACGGGTTGGTAGTCGCCACCTACCCGCGCGACTTCACCGCTGGGGTCTACAAGTTTCGTAGTACTCCGAGCGGGGATCTCCCGACGGATGAGGACCTGATGCGCACGGTCACCAACGGTATCTCGAGAGCTGGGATGCCCTCCCATATGGATGTCTCGGAGGACGACCGGCGGTCCGTAGTCGCCTATATCAAGACGTTCTCGCCCCGGTGGGGAGAGGAAGAGCCCGGCACGCCGGTGCCTATGGCTGACAAGCCATCCTTCGTCGGCACCAGTGATTCCTCCGGACGCGGCAAAGACGTGTACGCAAAGATGCAGTGTCATCAGTGCCACGGAGAACTGGGACGCGGCGACGGACAAGCGGCGCCGACCCTGGAAGACAGCTGGGGCGACAAGATCTTGCCCTTCGACTTCACCTCGGGGCCTCTCAAAGGCGGCTCGAGCCCGGAGATGATCTATCGCACTTTCATCACCGGCTTGGACGGCACGCCCATGCCCTCCTACCAAGACGCCATGCCCGAGGAGCAAGACCGGTGGGACCTCGTTTCATATTGTTTCGATCTCATGGCCGGCAAGGCCGCAGCGTCGTCACAAGACGACAACTAAGGAGCGCCACATGCAACTGAAGGCATTAATGAACCAACAAAAGGTAATGCATCTTCTACCCGCTCGATGGGTGCTCGCGTTGACGTTCGTGGCGATCGTCGCGATTGGATGTGGAGGAACGGGCGAGCAAGGTAGCTCTGGAGGCGCCGCGACCGCTCATGCTACCGACCACGAGGTCGCGCCGGGCGAGCTCGACGACTATTACGGTTTCTTCAGCGGCGGACATTCCGGCGAAGTACGGGTGATTGGCATTCCGTCGATGCGGGTGTTGAAACGAATCGCGGTCTGGAACATCGACTCCGGCAGTGGCTGGGGCATCACGAACGAGAGCCGAGCTTTGCTGAACGACAAGAGCGTCGGGGACACGCATCACGTCCACGGCTCTTATGTCGATGGCACCTATGACGGCAAGTGGATGTTCGTCAACGACAAGGCCAACAATCGACTCGCGCGCATCCGGGTGGACATCATGGAAGTCGACGCCGTCGTGAACGTGCCTCACGCGCAAGGAGCGCACGGCGTGTTCCCCCAGCGGGCGCCGACAACGGAGTGGGTCATTCTGAACAGCGAGTTTCGCACCCCTCTGAGAAATGACGGGCGCGGAGACATGCTCGACGCTTCGACCTATGGCGGCGTGCACACCATCATCGACGCCGCCGAGATGGAGATCGTCGCCCAGGTCACGACCCCGGTGAATCTCGACCTCGCGGCGACGGACTATCAGGGCAAGTACTCGTTCGCAACCTCGTACAACACCGAGGGCGGGGCCACCATCTCCGAGATGCTCGCGAACGATCGGGACTTCCTGGTGGTCTTCAACTGGGAACGGATCAAGGCGGCCCTGGCCGATGGAAGCTACAAGATCGTCGACGACATCAAGATGCTCGACGGAAGCGCCGGCACCGGGCTGACCGCCTATATCCCGATCCCCAAGAACCCCCACGGCGTCAACATCAGCCCGGACGGCAACTACGCGGTCGCTTGCGGCAAGGTCTCACCGACGGTCAGTGTCATCGACCTTCGCAAGCTCGATGACGTCTTCGCAGGAAACATCGAGCCTCGAGACGCGGTCGTCGCAGAACCGGAAGTCGGACTCGGGCCGCTCCATACGACCTTCGACGGTCGCGGCAACGCCTACACGTCTCTGTTCATCGACAGCCAAACAGTCAAATGGAACATCGACAAAGCGGTCGAGCTCTACGAGAACCCCGTCGAGGGCGAGACTGCGGTCGTCGATCGACTCGACATTCATTATCAGGCCGGGCACATCATGGCATCGATGGCGGAGACCAAAGAGGCCGACGGAAAGTATCTCATCTCGCTGAACAAGATCTCGAAAGACCGGTTCTTGAACGTCGGACCGCTCAAACCCGAGAATGACCAACTGGTCGATATCTCAGGCGACGAGATGGTACTGCTCAAAGACGAGCCGTCCTACATCGAGCCTCACGATTGCATCATCGTGCGGCGAGACATCATCGAGCCGCATGTCGTGGACCGGGTCGACATGGAGGAGCATCCGGACTTCGTCACCGAGAGCTTCGTCGAACGTGACGGAAACAAGGTCACCGCTCACATCACCGCCTCGGCGCCGGTCTACGGATTGCAGGAGGTCGTGGTCAATCAGGGCGACGAGGTGACGTTCATCGTTACCAATACGGACGAGATCCCGGATCTCGCGCACGGCTTCGCGATCTCGAACTACAACGTGAGCTTCGTCGTCGGGCCGTTTCAAACCAAGTCCGTGACCATCACCGCCGACAAGCCCGGGATGTATTGGATCTATTGCACGAACTTCTGCCACGCACTCCATCTGGAGATGCGGATGAGGTTCGTCGTCAACCCCCGTTCGACCTAGAGGAGCTCGAAACGCCATCCGTCACCGTCATCAACTTCGAGGGAGAACCAATGAGACGCGTAGCGGCACGAGCAGCGATTCTGGCGGTAATCGCGCTCGTGTCCTTCATCGCCACGCTCGCCCACGCACAGCTCCGGTTCGGAGAGAAGCAATACGAGTATGAACTCGAAGATGTGCTCCCCGGCGCCACGCGGTTCGAGCGGGTAGAGAACCACTGGCGCGGATTCACGGGCGCGTCCGATGACAGTCTCACCGGTTTCGTCTTCCTCACGGACGATCTCGTCGACGTTCCCGGCTATTCCGGCGAGTCGATGAATACCCTCGTGGGCATGGACGTCGAAGGCAACTTCACCGGTGTGAAGATCGTTCACCACGCCGAGCCCATCGTGCTCATCGGCCTGAGCGAGGACACCATTCACGCGTTCATCGCCCAATATAACGGTAAGAAAGTCACCGATCGTATTCTGATCAGCGACGCGCCCCAAAACGGCTATGTCGTCATCGACGGCATCAGCGGCGCGACGGTCACCGCGGTCGCAGAGAATGCGACGATTCTCGAAGCCGCCCGGGTCGTTGCACGGGCCGAAGGCGTCGTCGGCGCTGCCGCGGTGAGAACCCAGCGGCCCAGCACCAGCTTTCGAGAAATGACTTGGAGTCAGTTGGAATCGGCCGGTGCCATCGGCGCCCTCGAGGCGACGCCTGGAGCGGCGGGGGTGCGAGACGCGAAGTCGGTGAGCGTTCGATTCGCGGTGCTCGACCCACCAAGCATCGGTAGAAACCTGCTCGGGAAGCGTTTCTACAAGAACGTCGAAGACAGGCTCCAGGAGAACGGTGGCAGCGCGGTCTATATCGGAGGTTCGGGCGAGCTATCGTTCAAAGGTGCGGGCTTCGCGCGCGGCGGCATCTTCGATCGCTTCATGCTCGAGCAGGACGGAGAGCTCTTCGTATTCAAGGATGTCGACTACTTGCATTTTCCTGCGCTCGACGCGAGCGGAGCACCCTCGCTCCGCGAAGGCGGGGTCTTCTTCGTCAACGAGAGATTCGACCCAACGCAGCCGTTCTCCTTTCGTCTCACCGTTCCTTATCGGGTCAACGACAATAGGAGCTACGCGACCTTCCTGTCCGACTATCGGCTCCCGGGGTCGTTCGTCGACACCGACACCCCGTTCTGGCGAACCCGGTGGCAGCAGGCACGTGTCGCGGTCGTATTCACGTTTCTCTACCTCTCGTTGCTCACCGTCGCTTTCATCTTCAAAGAGCGCTTCACGCCGCATCGCAAGCTCCTGCATCGATCGACCGCGTTAGCGGCAGTACTCATTCTTGGTGTGGCATACAAGGCTCAACCAAGCACGACCCAGATCCTCACTTTCGTTGGATCGCTAAGAAGACTCGAGTTCCCCTCCGACATCTTCTTGTCCGAGCCACTGATCTTCATGATGTGGATCTCGATCGCGATCACGCTCGTGATCTGGGGACGAGGTTTTTTCTGCGGGTGGGTCTGCCCCTACGGCGCGTTGTTGGAACTGCTCATCACGGGCTGGCACAAAGTCGCGCCCAGAGCACTGCAGAAGAAGATAGACGCATGGAGACCGCCGAGCTTTCTACGCTACGGCAAGATGGCGACCTTCGGTATCATCTTGTTGGTCTCTTTCGTCAGCCTACCGTTAGCGGAGGCTCTCGACGAGGTCGAGCCGTTCAAAACGTTCGTGCTCGGGCTTACCCGTCCGCCCGCCTTCCTCATCTATTTCGTGATCCTCACGCTCGTTTCGGTAGTGAGCTACCGCTTCTTCTGCCGATTCATGTGCCCGCTTGGCGGGGCGCTCGCGCTTCCCTCGACGAGAAAGCCGCTGCTCCCGCTATTTCGCTACGAGTCCTGCACGCGTTGCAAGATCTGCGCGAAAGGGTGCGAGCCGCAAGCCATCTCGTTCGATACCGGCCGCATCAACTATCAAGAGTGCCTGCAGTGCTGGGACTGCCAGTCCACCGGCAAGAACGAGAACGTGTGCCCCGAGCTCATCGTCTCCAAGAAAGAAGGTCGGGCGCCGGTCTTCCTCGTGAGCCTCTTGTTGTGCGCGGTGGGTCTCGGGGTGGGGGATATCGAGGCGCTCGACAGACGGACCGCGCCGGGGGAGCTATCGGCAGCGCTCGAGGCCGCCTCCGACGGGGATGTGATTCTCCTCGGCGCGGGGCGATACGCCGGACCGGTCACGGTCGACAAGTCGATTACTCTTCGCGCCGAGGACGGCGACGCGGTCATCGACGGAGGCGGCTCGGGACACGCGGTGATTCTGACCGCGCCGGGCGCTGCGCTCGAGGGCGTCGTCATCGAGAACTGCCGCGTGGTGGAAGAGTTCTCGGACGCGGGCATTTGGATCGAGAAGCGAGCGGTGGGCGCGCGCGTCGTCGGCAACACGATTCGTGGCTGCCGATTCGGGATCTGGGTCCACGGCAGTCGCAATGTGACGGTGCAGGGGAACACCGTCGAAGGGATCGCTGAGCTGAGCGAAGGTCGCCGCGGCGATTGCATCCATTTGTGGGACGCGGACGAAGCCACCATCTCGGAGAACCACCTCTCCTATTGCCGAGATGGAATCTACATGGAGCTCACCACCGCCGCCGCCATCGTGGACAATCACATCGAGAGCTCCCGCTATGCGGTCCACACGATGTGGTGCGACCACTCCCGCTATCTAGGCAATCGCTCGGAGGGCAACCTCGTGGGGATGGCGCTCATGTTCTCCGAGCGTATCGAGGCGGCGGACAACGTGATGTACGACAACCGGAGTCACGGCCTCTTGCTCGTCCAAGTGACGCGGGCGGACGTGCACGGCAACACGATCATCGGAAATACCAAGGGTTTGTTCGTCTACAACTCGCTCTATAACGACATCAGGTCGAATCTCATCGCCCGAAACCACTTGGGCCTCCATTACTGGGGCGGCTCGGAAGACAACGTTCTAGAAAAAAACGCGTTCATCCGAAACGAGCTTCAAGCGAAGTTCGTGGCCGCGAAAGATCAAGAGTGGAGCGGAAACTTCTGGAGTGATTATGGAGGCTGGGATATCGACGACGACGGGACCGGCGAGACACCCTACCGATCGAATACTCTCGTCGACAGCCTGCTGTGGAGCTACCCGCCAGCTAAGTTCCTGCTTTCGAGCCCGGCGTTCCAGCTACTCGCGCTCGCTGAACGGGAGTTTCCAGTGATTCGGGTGCCCAAAGCCATCGACACCTCGCCTCTGATGTCTCCGCCGATGACGGATTGGCAGAGCGTGCTGGCGCTGTTTCCGGCCAACGCCCATCGCTACTA
>JAJCXL010000221.1 GCA_029263435.1 Acidobacteriota bacterium
CCGTCACCGTTCACATCCGCGAACGCGGCGGCATAGCTCCAGCGTGCGTCATCGACGCCCCACGCCTTCGCCTCCTCGCGAAACGTGCCGTCGCCTTGGGTGATGAAGAGAAGGTTCGGAGTCCCGTTCGTCGCTCGGGCCCAGGAGTTCGGCATCACCTGGCCATAGCGGTTGTACGAGCACACGTAAATGTCGGTGTCGCCGTCGTTGTCCACATCGGCTGCCACTGGACTGAAGCCGACCGCGGGGTGAGCAACGCCCGAAGTTCCGGAGGCGTCGAGAAAAACCAACTCTCCGGTTGGGTGAAGCTGGTTCTCGAGCAAGATCTGCTCGCCGACCGCCGCCAAGAAAAGATCCTGATCGCCATCGTCGTCGAAGTCGAAGAACAACGCGCCACTGCCGGTACGCCCGTAAAGAACGAGTGACGCTTCCGAGACATCTTCGAAGCCGCCACCGTCGGTCGTGCCCAAGTACAAACGATTACCCAACACGCCGGTCGTGAAGAGATCGAGTAGACCGTCGTCGTTGACGTCGGCGAGGGCGGGTCCATGGGCGACGAAGCCATCATTGGGTGGTGCGCCGAAGCGAGGGACCTCCTCGTAGAGACCGGCCGGGATCGTCACGTCCGAGAACAGGTCGCGCTCCGCGACGGTGGATTCGAGGGATTCGAGCACCCACCGTTCGATCTTCCAGCCATCGTTGATCTCGGAGGCTTCAATCGAAAGCCAGCCCCGGGCCCACTCGCGGTGCTCGTGCTCATCCCGGCCTACCAAAAAGAAGAACACCGAGGCGGTGCCGCGCGCTCGGTCCGGCTCGAACTCCGCGCCTTTGACTTTGAACCTCACGTCCTCGATGGCCGAAAAATGCGCGAGAAACTGGGACATGCCGTTCAGAAAATCGTCCCGTGTCGTCGTTTCGGGCGAGCTCTCCAAGGGCCACGGGTGCGTGGCGACCCAACCCGTGGCTGGGGCCATCGGCCCGGCAACAGAGGGAAAGGGCGTCGCCTCGAACGACGCGGGAAAGCGGGTCGCGAGGGTCCCGATGTCGAGTCGCCGGGTCTCGACTGAAAGCTCGAGGAGCATGTTCGCGAGCGACTCCGACAGGTTCTCCGTTCGCTCGAGCGTTGTCTTGTCGAGCTCCAGCTTCTGAGCGGCGGCGGACTCAGAGAGGCCCCCTAGTAACGCAATCATCGAGCCGACCCGCGCGAGTTGCTGCGCGCTGATGAGTCCACGAGATCGAGGCCGGGTCACGACCACATGATATGCCACCGGGGAACAGGGGCGGGGTCGTCAGACGCCTGACACCTCTTTGCGTTCCAAACGATCGGGCTTCACACTACGTGCGGCAACGCCGGCTCGACGATCGAATCTACGGTTCGAGGCCACCGTTCGCTCCTCATAGAGAGATTCGCAAAAAATGCCGACGACGAACGCTTCTGACCTGAGAATAGACACCTCCCTTTACGACTTCGTCTCCGACGAGCTTCTGCCCGGAACCGGCTTTACGCCGGGACGTTTCTGGCAGGCACTACACGACGTTGTCTTCGACCTGGCGCCCCAGAACCGCGTGTTGCTTCAACGCCGAGACGAGCTCCAACGCCGCATCGACGAGTGGGTGCTGTCGCTCCGCAGTCAGGGACGGAGTGTCGATCCGGCCGCGCAGAGGCGCTTCTTGACGGAGATCGGCTATCTGACTCCCGACGACGCTGACTTCGAGATTGGACCCAGCCAGGTGGATGACGAGATCGCAAAGATCGCCGGACCCCAACTGGTGGTTCCGGTGCAGATCCCTCGCTACTCGCTGAACGCGGCGAACGCGCGGTGGGGAAGTCTCTATGACGCCCTCTATGGAACGGACGTTCTTCCGGAGAACGACGGCGCCACGAAGGGAGTCGGGTACAACCCGGTCCGCGGGGACCGGGTCATCGGTCATGCCAAGAACTTGCTCGACACGTTCGTCCCGCTCGAGGACGCTCGATACTCAGAAGCCGTCGGTTTCTTCCTGAGCGACGCGAACGGGGCAAGCCCGTTGCGGGTCCGACTGGAAAGCGGTCAGGTCACGGGATTGAAAGACGACGCCCACTTCGTCGGCCACGGTGAGCGCGACGGGTCTCTCAGTCAGGTGCTGCTGAAGCACAACGATCTGCACCTCGAGCTCCAGATCGATCCGCGGCATCCGGTGGGAAAGACCGACCCCGCCGGCATCAAAGACATCTTGCTCGAATCGGCGATCACGACGATTCAGGATTTCGAGGATTCGGTGGCGGCCGTCGATGCCGAGGACAAGGTCGATGTCTATCGCAACTGGCTAGGACTCATGAAGGGCGAGCTCGAAGCGAGCTTCGCGAAGTCGGGCGGTGAAGTCGTGCGGCGCTTGAATCCGGACCGGCACTTCCTCGGGGTCGGTGGAAACCCGCTCACCCTTCCGGGACGCAGCTTGATGCTCGCGCGAAACGTGGGGCTCCACATGTACACGGATGCGGTGTCGACGTCGAACGGTGACGAGATTCCCGAGGGATTCCTGGATGCGATGGTCACCATCGTTGCCGGCTCACACGATCTTTCTCGCAACGGCCGCTTCGTCAACAGCAGGGAGAACAGCATCTACATCGTCAAGCCGAAGCTACACGGTCCTGAGGAGGTCGCGGCCACGAATGAGCTCTTCCGACGGGTGGAAGAAGCGTTCGGTCTCGATCAGAACACGGTGAAGATCGGGATCATGGATGAAGAGCGCCGTACGACGGTCAATCTGAAGCCGTGCATCGGCGCCGCGAAAGACCGTGTCATCTTTATCAATACCGGGTTTCTCGATCGCACGGGCGACGAGATCCATACGGCGATGGAAGCCGGTGCCGTTGTTCCCAAGGCCGAGATCAAGCAAGCGCCATGGTTGTCGGCTTACGAAGACTGGAACCTGGATATCGGGCTCGAGACCGGGTTTTCGAGACGCGCGCAGATCGGCAAAGGCATGTGGGCGATGCCCGACGAGATGTCGGCCATGATGGAGGAAAAGATTGGCCACCCACGGGCGGGTGCGAATACCGCCTGGGTCCCTTCTCCCACGGCCGCGACGCTCCACGCCATCCACTACCATCAAGAGTACGTGTTCGATCGGCAAGACGCGTTGAGATCGCG
>JAJCXL010000222.1 GCA_029263435.1 Acidobacteriota bacterium
GCGACGAAGCCGATCATGGAGCTGATGGCGTCGCTGGACGACTACATTCCGCTGCCGGAGCGCGACGTGGACAAAGACTTCCTGATGCCGATCGAGGACGTGTTCTCGATCTCAGGGCGCGGCACGGTGGTGACGGGTCGAATCGAGCGCGGGATCGTGAAAGTGAGCGAAGAGATCGAGATCGTGGGCATCACGGAGACCCGGAAGAAAGTGGTGACGGGAGTGGAGATGTTCAAAAAGCTCCTGGACGAAGGCCGAGCGGGCGACAACGTAGGCGTGTTGTTGCGGGGCACGGAGCGCGCGGACGTGCAGCGCGGTATGGTGTTGGCGAAGCCGGGCTCGATCACGCCGCACACGAAGTTCAAAGCTGAGGTCTACGTGTTGTCGAAAGAGGAAGGCGGGCGTCATACGCCGTTTTTCAACGGCTACCGTCCGCAGTTCTACTTCCGGACGACGGACGTGACCGGTTCAGCGCAGTTGTCGGAAGGTGTGGAAATGGTGATGCCGGGCGACAATACGAGCTTGGCGATCGAGCTGGGTACGCCCATCGCGATCGAAAAAGGACTGCGTTTCGCCATTCGCGAAGGCGGTCGTACCGTCGGCGCCGGCACCGTTACTGAAGTTATCGAATAGGCGAGCAAGCGAAGGGCACGAGAGCCGAAGCAAGGAAAAACGATGGCAGTTATCAGCGAAAAGATCCGGATCCGATTGAAGGCATATGACTATCGGATATTGGACCAATCGACGCATGAGATCGTGGAAACGGCGAAGCGCACCGGAGCCCGCATCGCGGGTCCGATCCCGCTGCCCACGATAAAGAACAAGTACACTGTCTTGCGCTCGCCGCACGTCGACAAGAAATCTCGTGAGCAGTTCGAGATGCGAACCCATAAGCGTTTGCTGGACATTTTCGAGCCAACGCCCCAGACGGTCGACGCTTTGATGCGACTCGACTTGCCGGCAGGTGTGGACGTCGAGATCAAGGCATTTGGCAAGGAGCACTCCAAGTAGAAAGGCGCGCGGCCGGACTTCGTGTCGGACTGCCTGGAACCTGGTACTGAAAAATGACCTCATTGATTGGTAAGAAACTCGGAATGACGCAGAAGTTTGCCGAGGACGGCACCGTCATCTCCTTGACCGTTTTGAAGGTCGGGCCGTGCGTTATCGTGCAGCGAAAGACCGTCGAGCATGACGGTTATGACGCGGTCCAACTTGGGCTGGTCGAAGCGGGACGGAAGTTCAAAGCGAACAAGGCGACGGAAGGGCATTTCAAAGCATCTGGATCGGCCCCGTGTCGAGTCCTTCGCGAGTTCCCCGTAGGCTCCGGCGAAGAAGCAACAGTGGGCGAGTCGATCAAAGTATCGATTTTCGAGCCCGCAGATAAAGTTCAGATTAGCGGGATCAGCAAGGGCAAGGGCTTCGCCGGAGTCATCAAGCGTCACGGCTTCGGAGGAGGGCGTGCCTCTCACGGCTCCATGTTCCATCGCGCGCCCGGCTCCATCGGACAATCGGCGTGGCCGTCCAAAGTCTTCAAAGGCCAAAAAATGCCAGGACGCATGGGCGGTGACCGTGTCACGGTCAGGAATCTCGAGATCGTGGAAGTCATCCCGGACGAGGATTTACTGCTCGTTAGGGGCGCCGTGCCCGGCGCACCTGGGGGCTATGTCGAGATCGTGAAAATAAAATCGGCGAAGAGGAAAAAAAATGCCTAACGTGACTCTGGTGGACGTCGCGGCCGGTTCGACGAGCGAGACCTCGTTGAGTGATGCCGTGTTCGGCGTGAAGCCGAATCGCCACCTTCTCTATGAGGCGGTGAAACACTACCGTTCTCGTCAGCACCGAGGCACCCACGCCACCAAGAATCGCGCCGCGGTGCGTGGCGGCGGAGCCAAACCGTGGCGTCAGAAGGGTACGGGCAGGGCGCGTGTCGGCTCGACCCGCACGCCGTTATGGCGAAAGGGCGGCACCGTTTTCGGGCCGCAGCCGCGTGACTACAGCTTCAAGCTCAACGCTAAAGTCCAAAAAGGCGCCCTGTGCTCCGCTTTGTCTCTTCGGGCGAGTGAGGGAGCCGTGACGGTCGTAAACGCGCTCACGGTGGAAAAGCCCAGCACCAAGGCTTTGAAGACGCAGCTCGAGTCTTGGGGGGCACTCCCCGCGAGAACTCTCGTGATCGACCTGAAGCCGGCCGAGGCTTTGTATCTCTCAGCGCGTAATCTCGAGCGGGTGGAGGTACGTTCCGCCGGCTCGGTGAGCACTTATGACGTACTCCATGCGCGTCGCATCATCATGTCCGAAGAGGCAGCCCAAAGCCTGGAAACGAGGCTTGCGAAATGAACATGCATGAAGTTCTTCGCGCCCCACTCATCACTGAGAAGGCCGCGACGTTGAAAGACGAGCACCGTACGGTGTGTTTTCGAGTCGCGGTAGGCGCCAACAAAACCGAGATCAAGACGGCAGTAGAGAAGCTCTTCGGGGTCAAAGTCGAGTCCGTTCGCACGTCGCGCATGATCGGCAAGATGAAGCGCTATGGGCGCTTCGAGGGCAAGCGCCCCGACTGGAAAAAGGCATTCGTAACACTGCGCGAGGGTGAAACGATGATCGAGTTCTTCGAGGGGGTCTGAGCACATGGCAATCAAGAAGTTCAGCCCCACATCCCCGGGACGGCGGTTCTACACCGTTCAGAGTTTCGATGAGATTACCGAGACCACGCCGCTCAAATCGCTGACCAAGCCGAAGACCCAACGCGGCGGGCGAAACGACAAGGGCCGCATCACGGTCCGGTTCAGGGGTGGCGGTCATAAGAGGCGTTATCGGATCATCGATTTCAAGCGGAACAAGCTCGACGTGCCCGGCAAGGTAGC
>JAJCXL010000223.1 GCA_029263435.1 Acidobacteriota bacterium
GTAGCTGCCGAGGAAGTCGCACCCGTCGAACTCGGTGACGAACAAGTCGGGGAAGTTCCTGACCAGCCGCGAGATGTTGCCCCCGGCCGTCTGGTGCTCGACCGGGACCGAGATGGCATAGCCGTTATCCTCGATGAGAAACAGCACTGGCGCGCGGTGCAGACAGGCGTTGTTGAGTGCTTCCCAGAACTCGCCCTCGCTCGTGGAGCCGTCGCCACCGGATACGAACACGATCTCTGAGCCGTCTTTGAGAAGCTCGCGTCCGTCATACTGCCCGGCGATGGCGGCTCCGGTCGCGTGCAAGAACTGCGTGCCGACGCAGCTCGATTGGCTCACGATGTTGAGCTTCTTGTGTCCCCAATGCGACGGCATTTGACGCCCGCCGGAGGAAGGATCGTCGGCCGCACCGACGGCGCCGAGCAATTGCTCGAAGGCCGTGACGCCGAGAGCCAAACCGAGTGCTCGGTCGCGATAATAGGGAAAGAACCAATCGCGCCCGGGCCGAAGTTGCATGCCGCACGCGACGAGAGCTGCTTCGTGCCCGACGCCGTTGATTTGAAAAAAGACTTTGTTTTGTCGCTTGAGCTGGATCTCGCGGTCGTCCACCTGACGCGAGAGCACCATGAGACGGTACGCATGAATCAAATCTTGGCGGGTCAGGCCGTGGTAACTCTCCGCAATGTCGGCGTCTGGCCTAATGGCGGGCTCCACTTGTGGCTTCGATCCGCTTTCCATTCACACCTCCGAAGGTTTGGCGACGCGAGTCGTCTACGGCAGGCAGACCCCGAACCTCGCGTCGGGTAATTATATCCAAAACCAAGCGGACCGACCGACCCCGTGAGCTTACCGAGCGGTCAGCGCTTAGAGGATTTCCTCAGCCTCAGGCTCGAATATCCGCACGCGTTAGCCCCCGAAACGACAACACCCGCTCGATGGACTCATCGACTTTGATATCCGGCGTGGAGGCCCCGGAGGTCACACCGACGCTCAGCGGTCCCGCCGGGAGCCAGTCGTGTGTCTCGATCTCTTCGGCGGCGTCGATCGGCTTGTGTCGGATCAACTCGGGAGACACGATGCAGTCGGAGTCGGAGATATGAAAGGTCGGAAATCGAGGGGTGCACATCTCGGCCAAATGGGTGGTGTTGCTGCTGTTGTAGCCCCCGATCACCAACATGACGTCCACGCCCTCTTCGCATAGCTCCACGACCGCGTCTTGCCGTTCTTGGGTGGCGCTGCAAATCGTGTCGAACGAAATGAAGCGCCGGTCTGCTTCCTCCGCACCATATCGATGCTTCATGGAGACGTGAAGCCTCCTCGCGATGTCGAGGGACTCGCTGCTCAACATCGTCGTCTGATTGGCGACGCCAATCCTGGCCAAATGTTGCGACGGGTCGAGTCCGGGCGAGCACGCCTGAGAGAAAACGTCCGCGAAGCCTTTGGCATCGGGTTTCCCCTCGATATAGCTACACACGAGCTCGGTCTGCTCCATGTCTCGGACGACGAGGTAGTGGCCTCCGCGGTGCGTCGCGCGTGAGACGGTCGCCTTGGTCTCTTCGTGCCCGTATTTTCCGTGCACGACCGAGGTAAAACCGTCTCTGGCATAGCGCTCGACGTTCTTCCACACATTCATGACCGAGCCGCAGGTCGTGTCGACGAGCACCGCGCCTATCCCTTGAAGGATGCCGAGCTCCTCCGTGCTGACTCCGAACGCCGGAAGCAGCACGACATCGTCCCGGGTCGTGGTCGCGAACTTCTCTGGAGTCCCGTAAGGACCGTCCAGAAACTGGATACCCATTTCGGATAACCGACGGTTGACGAAAGGGTTATGAATGATCTCGCCAGTGATGTAAATCTGCCGATCGGGAAAGCGAGTCCGCGCTTCATAGGCGTACTCCACAGCTCGGTCGACGCCGTAGCAAAAACCGAACTCCTTGGCGAGACGAAATGTGAGCTCGCCGGCAACGAGGGTGAACTCGTGCTCCCGTGCGAAATCAACTAACAGCCCTTTGTAGTCCTTCCGCAAAGGCTCTTTGACCTGATTCTTGAGGCCGAGTCCTTTGCGAAAATGTCTCGTATCCGTGTCGGTGCCTTGCATCGTGAGCTCAAGTATACGGCGGAGCTCATGAGCGGGGCCAGTTGCCGGCGGGCTCCACTCGACCAGAACTGTTGCTTGCCCGGAAGATGTGCATATAATTGGCCTTGCAGGAGGAGTTGACTCGATGCAAGACACGCTCATCACCGGGCCGAGAAAAAAAGAGCCCAAGATGCTGGCTTTCGTGGACAAGGGCAAGTGCTTCGGCCGCGGATGCGAGATGTGCATCCACGTATGCCCGGTCCTAGATTGCATCTATCTGGTTCCCGACCCGGAACCGGGTGCCATGGGCGAGGTCTGCGAGGTCAACGTCGACACCTGTATCGGTTGCCAGCTTTGCTCGAAGTTCTGTCCGCCTGATTACGACGCGATTCACATGTTCAAGTTCGAAGAAGGGATGAACTTGGGCGACAGTGAAGAGAAGAGCTTCGACTACCGGCTGTACAACAAGAAGAAGGGCGGCGCCCTCGCCGGCTGACACGCGCCTCTCTCACTAACGCGCCCACGCGTGCTAGATTTCACCTTTCACGCGTGTCTTTGACGAATACCCCCATGGCGACCAATGCTGTGCCCACGAGGCGGTCCGGACAGTTTCGTGTGGCCTCCTCCTATGAGCCCACCGGCGACCAGCCGCGGGCCATTGACGAGCTCACCAGAGGGCTCGAGCGCGGAGAGAAAGATCAGGTGCTCCTGGGCGTCACCGGCTCCGGGAAAACCTTCACGGTCGCGAAGCTCATCGAAGCGGTCAATCGTCCCGCTTTGGTCATCGCCCACAACAAGACCCTCGCTGCCCAGCTCTATCAAGAGTTCTCGGAGTTTTTTCCCGATAACGCCGTGGAGTACTTCGTCAGCTATTACGACTACTATCAGCCCGAAGCCTACGTCCCGGCGAGCGACACCTATATCGAGAAAGAGTCGACCATCAACGACGAGATCGACCGGATGCGTTTGTCTGCGACTCGGTCGCTGTTCGAGCGCGAAGATGTTCTGATCGTCGCGAGCGTGTCCTGCATTTACGGCCTCGGCTCTCCGGAAGCCTATTACGGGATGCTGCTGCTGCTGTCGGAAGGGGAAGAGGTCGACCGCGATGCGGTCCTGCGCAAGCTCGTGGAGATTCAATACGAGCGTAACGATTACGAGCTGAAGCGCGGCACGTTCCGAGTCCGAGGCGATGTCATTGAGATTATTCCCGGCTATGACGATCTAGGAGTTCGGATCGAGCTATTCGGCGACGAAGTCGAGGCCATCTCTCAGTTCGATCCGCTCACCGGCAAGAAATTGTGGCCGATGAAGCGGGTGACCATTTTTCCGAAGACGCACTACGTCGCGCCGCGCGAACGGACCCTGCGGGCCGTCGAGACCATCCGCGAGGAGCTGGATTGGTTTCATAAGAAGCTCTATGACGAGGCGAAGCTGCTCGAAGCGCAGCGCATCGAGCAACGCACTCTCTACGACCTCGAAATGTTGCGCGAGGTGGGCTCTTGCCACGGTATCGAGAACTACTCCCGCCATTTCACTGGGCGCAGCCCGGGAGAGCCGCCGCCGACGCTGATGGATTATCTTCACAAAGATACCGTGGTCGTCATCGACGAGTCTCATCAGACTGTGCCTCAAGTGAGAGGGATGTATCACGGCGACCGCTCGCGCAAAGAGACCCTGGTCGAGTACGGTTTTCGGATGCCGTCGGCCCTCGATAACCGTCCTCTCAATTTCGAGGAGTTCGAAGCGCGGGTGGGCCAGACCGTCTACGTGTCCGCCACTCCCGGCCCCTACGAGCTGGAGCGCACCGGCGGCGCGATCATCGAGCAGATTATTCGTCCGACCGGGCTCGTCGATCCGGCGGTCGACATCCGACCGGTCGCGGGACAAGTCGACGATCTCCTGGCGGAGATCCGCACCCGGGTCGAGCGCAAGGAGCGCGTCTTGGTCACGACCTTGACGAAACGGATGGCGGAGGATCTGGCCGAGTACTACACGGAGCTCTCGGTGCGGTGTCGCTACCTACACTCCGATATCGATACTCTCGAGCGGATCGAGATTTTGAGAGACCTACGCCTCGGCGAGTTCGACGTGCTGATCGGCATCAACCTGCTTCGCGAGGGGCTAGACCTCCCCGAAGTCTCGCTCGTGGCGATTCTGGACGCGGACAAGGAAGGCTTTCTTCGCTCCGCGGGCTCTCTCATTCAGACGATTGGGCGCGCCGCTCGACACCTGAACGGCATGGCCATTCTCTACGCGGACCGCCACACGGACTCCATGAACCGCGCGCTCGAGGAGACCGATCGAAGGCGTAGCTTGCAAGAGGCATATAACGAAGAGCATGGGATCGAGCCCGAGACGATCATCAAGTCCATCCGCGGCGCGATGGGTGAGGCGGAGCCGTCGGACGGCGGAGATGGCGCGCGAAAGACCCCGGATGGAAAGGAAGCGTTCCTCCTTGCGGGGCCCGAGGAGATCCAGCGCGAGATCCAGCG
>JAJCXL010000224.1 GCA_029263435.1 Acidobacteriota bacterium
CCCAGCGCGGCCTGCATTTCTTCTACCGAAGTGAACTTCACGCGGGGCGCCTCGCTATCTTTGGCTCGATCGACTTCGAGCTCATCGAGCTTCTTCCAGTCCTCATAGGAGAAATAATTGGGCTTGCGCTCTCGCACCAGCTCTCGAACTTGCTCGACACCGGGAGCCTCCGGCTGAAAATGTTTGCCCGCGGAGAAGTCTTCGAGCATGCAAGAGACCGTCTCCAGCGCGTCCGGCTTATTGGTCCCGATGACCCCCGAGGGCCCGCGTTTGATCCAGCCCGCGCAATAGAGACCGGACACGGGCTCGTTGGTTTCCAGGATCACGACGCGTCCTTTGTCGTTGGGAATCACACCCCAATCGTCTCTGAACGGAACGTCGGGAAGCGCGACTCCGTTGTAGCCGACCGAGCGAAACACGAGCCCAGCCTGGATTTCTTCATGACGCTCGGTCGCTCGGGGACGGATCGTCCCGCGCTCGTTCAGATACATCTCATTGTGCACGAGCTTGACGGCTCCCACACCGGGCTCGTTCGGGTCGCCGTCGGATATGAGCTCGACGGGAGAGACGCAAAAGCGAAGGATCAGCGTCTTGTCTTTTCCCGACCGTTTGTCGCTGGCATATTGCTGCATGATCTCGACTTTGCGATCCGTTCCTTTATCCGGATTGCTGGACAGAAACGTTCTCGTCGCTTCATCGAGTGCCGCATCAGCCTCGGAAATTTGGATGTCGGCAATCTCCATCTCGCCGAGCTCTTTGATCTCCGGGTTGGTAAAAGCCGCTTGCGCCGGCCCCCGCCTCCCTAGCATGTAGACCGTTTTTACCTTGCTGTTCGCAATGGCTTCGAGCGCGTAATCGGCGATGTCGGTCCGCTCCAGCTCTTCGCGGCTGCGACACAGAATTCGGCAGACATCCACGGCGACATTACCCACGCCAACGACTGCGACCGCTTCTTGCGACAAGTCGAATTCGCGATCTCGGTAGTCCGGGTGACCGTTATACCAAGCGACGAACTCCGTCGCCGCGTGACTCCTCGCGAGCTCTTCTCCTGGAATGCCCATGCTTCGATCGATCTGTGCCCCTACCGTGAACATCACCTGGTGGTAGTGCTTCTTCACATCCTCGAGGGTGATATCGGAGCCGAACTCCACGAAGCCGTAATAGCGAAATCGCTCATTGCCTGCGATGCGGTCATAGGCTTTCGTCACGGATTTGATCTTTTGGTGATCCGGCGCGACGCCGCCTCGAACGAGGCCGAACGGGGTCGGCAGCCGATCGAAGAGATCGACCTCGACGACATAATCTGTTTGCTTGAAAAGGTGCTCCGCCGCGTAGAACCCGGTGGGGCCCGCGCCAAAGATCGCCACTCTGAGAGGGTTTGCTTCCGTTCCGATGCCGTTTTCACCCATTATCTAGCTGTTCTCCCATCAAAAATAGAGCCCAAATAGCTGATTAGTATAGCGTCATTCCGGAGAGCCGGCGGTGAAGGCGGCCGCACGGTGCCCGCCGTTCACGCAGTGCGATCGACGACGGAGTAGACGGCGGGAATGATCAACAACGTCAAGACAGTCGAGACCAAGAGCCCCCCGATGACGGTGATGGCCATCGGCGTCCGAAGCTCGCTCCCCTCGCCCAAGCCGAGCGCCATCGGTAGAAGTCCGAGCACGGTCGTCGACGTTGTCATGAGAATCGGACGTAGCCGAAGCTTCCCCGCTTCCATGAGCGCTTGAAGCTTCTCCATTCCCTCTCGTCGCAGCCGGTTCGTGGTATCGACGAGGATGATCGCATTGTTTACGACGATTCCCGCGAGCATGATGACGCCGATGAGGACGACGACACTCACCGTCACGTTCAATAGGTAGAGCGTGACCAGGACGCCGATGAGCGAGAACGGCACGCTGAAGAGAATGACGAACGGATGGAGCAAGGACTCGAACTGCGACGCCATGACTAGGTAGACCATGAACACGGCGAGCAGGATCGCAAACTGCATGCTCGCGAAAGAAGTCTCCATCTCTTGTTGTTGGCCGCCCATCCGCCAGTCGAACCCCATCGGAAACGTCATCGCGCCCAGCTCGGCCTCGATGGCTTCCGATGCAGAAGCCAGATCGCGGCCGATGAGATTCGCGGTGATGACGGCCACTCGCTCACCATCGGAGCGTCGGATCTCGGCAGGGCCTTCAATCTCTAGCACCTCCGCGACCGAAGAGAGCGGGATGGCGGTCGTGCCCGACTGCGCGATGTTGAGATTCCGGAGATCGAGCGCGCTGTCCCGAAACTTTTCTTGAGACCGCAGTCGGATGTCGATGGTGCGATCTTCCCGGGTGATGTCGGTCGCCACGTCGCCAAGCACCTTCGAGCGCACCACCGCGGCGACCTCGTTCACGTTGTAGCCCAAAGACGACAGCCGGTCGCGGTCGAAGCGGATCTGGAGCTCCGGATTGCCGCCTTCGGTCGAGGACTTGACGTCGACGAGCCCGTCGATCGAAGCCATTCGTCCCATCAGCTCATCGGCGAGCCGGATCAACAAATTCAAGTTGAAGCCACGAATCTCCACTTCGATCGGAGTCTTGAAGCTGAAATAGCTCGGGCGGCCGAACCGATAGAGCAGCTCGCCCGAGGCTTCGAGCGACGGCCGGAACAGTTCCATCAGGGCATCTTCCTTCTCCAAGCTCGACGGCGTCTCGACGCGCATGGTCAGCTGGCCGATATTCTCCCTCAGCTCTCCCGCGGTGCCCCCCTGCTCGTTACTCGAGCCGACCACCGTATAGACCGACGTCACTCCCGGTAGCGCCATCGCGCTCTGCTCCAGTTGGGCGAGGCGTCTTTCATTGAGCTCCAAATGGGTGCCCGGGGGAAGCTCGGTATTAACGAAGAACTCTCCTTGAACGAGCTCCGGAACCAGCTCGCTTCCAAGCTGGCCCACCAGGAGGAGGGCGGCTCCGAACGTCACCACCGTGAGGGCGATGACCGACAACGGCCGCTTCAGGACCGCCTGTTGAGCCCACGGATAGCTCGTGGTGATGGCTCCGTACACCACGTGAAACGCTTTCGACGGCAAATACAAGATGCCCAGAAGTAAGTAGATCAACCCCTGGACGATCCACTTGACGACCCGGGCGATCCACACAGCGACGAAAGAGAGCGCTCCGATGATGTAAAGAGCGATGCGGGAGCGTCGATGCTCGGTGACGTCTTGCTTCTGGGCTCCCCCGAACTCCCTCGAGGCGAGCATCGGGATCAGCGTCAGAGCGACGATCAAAGACACCGTCAAAGAAAACGTCACCGTCAGCGCTTGATCCCCAAAAAGCTGCCCGGCAATGCCTTCCACGAAGACGATGGGGACGAAGACGCAAACCGTCGTCAAAGTGCTCGCGATCACCGCTTGGCCGACTTCTCCCGCTCCCTCACGGGCCGCGCTGACGACGTCGAGACCACTCTCGCGTTTCCTCTGGATGGACTCGAGGACCACGATCGAGTTGTCGACCAAAAGGCCGATTCCCAAGGTAATGCCCCCAAGAGACATGATGTTGAGCGAGATCCCGAAGACGAACATCAAGAAGAACGTCGCGACCACCGAGACCGGGATCGAGATCCCGATGATGAGAGTGGATTTGAGATCGCGCAAAAAGAGCATCAACACCAAGATTGCGAGACTCCCACCAATGAAGGCGGTAGACAGCACTTCGGAGACCGACTGCTGGATGTAGCGAGACTGATCCGTGATGAGCTGGAGCTCGAGCCCTTCCCCAATCCGACCGAGCCGCGGCTCGAGCGAGGCCACCCGCTCCCGCACGGACTCCGCCACCGTTACCGTATTGGTGCCGCCCTCTTTGTAGATGGCGATCTCGACGGCTTCACGGCCTTCGATGCGGCTGATGACTTCGCGCTCTTTGTGACCGCGGGTGATGAGTGCGACGTCTTCGAGCCGAATGTCACGGCGGGTGTTGTCGATGACGATGTGTCGCATGTCGGAGGCGCGCTCGAACTCGTTGATGGTGCGCACCAAGTACTCGGTCTGGCCGTCTTGGAGCCGACCTCCGGTGAGGTTGACGTTCTCGGCCGCCAGCCGCGCGACGACTTGGCTCGGCGTGAGTCCTAGGTTCGCGATCTGGCGCTCATCCAGCTCGACGTGAATCTCTTCTTCGAGCCCGCCGCTGACGAGTACCGCGGCCACACCTTCGACCCGCTCCAGAAGTCTCTTGACCTCTTGCTCGGCGACGAGGCGCAGACGGATCAGATCTTCGTCACCCACCAGACCAAAACGCATAATCGGGTCGAGCGACGGATCGTAGCGGAGAAGAAGCGGTCTTTCGGCGTCATCAGGCAGCACCACCAGATCCAAGCGCTCGCGCACGTCCAGAGCGGCCATGTCCATGTTGGCGTCCCAGCCGAACTCCAGCGTGACTTCGCTCGTGTCCGACCGAGAGCTCGAAACGACCCGGACGACATTGTTAACGACACCGACCGCGTTCTCTACCGGTTTGGTGATGAGACTCTCGACCTCGGCCGGCGCCGTGCCTTCGAACTCGGTGCGCACGGTGAGCGAGGGATAGGTGATCTCCGGCAGTAGATCGACGGCCAGATCACGAAACGCCACCAGCCCGAACACGACCGCGGCAATGAAGAACACGAAGACGGTGACCGGCCGGCGGGTGGAGAAATCGACGATACTCATTTCGATGAGCCGTAGCGCCTAGCGCGACTGCGGGAGGCGGCGTGCGATGGTCTGCTCGATCTGCTCGTCGGTCATACCGCGGGCTTTCATGCGCGCCTTCGCTCGCTCGAGCTGTTCCGGAGTCATTTTCGAGAAGTCGACGCTACGCCGGGCGCCACCGTCGGCACCGCGAGCACCGCTCTCACCGGGGGGGCCACCACCAGGGGAGCCGGAGCTTTCGAGCTCAGCGCGTTTCGAGTCGTCGGTCGCGCCCGGTCCTTTCAAAACTTGAATCGGCGTCCCGTCGGTGAGCCCATCTTGACCGACGACGATCACACGCTCTCCGACCGAAAGGCCCGCCAGGACCTCGACCGCATCCGACTCCGTGTAGCCCAGCTCGACATCCCGACGCTCCGCCTGATCGCCACGCACGACGAAGACCGTATCGCTGAGGCTTTCGATCGATAGGGCCCGCCTCGGCATTACGATCGCGTTCTCGCGAGTATCAGTGACGAGGAAGACGCTCGCGAACATCCCCGGGCTCAGCTTTCCGCGAGTGCGGACCTCCAGAGTGACGCGGATGGTGCCGGTGGTGGAGTCGACCACCGGGCTGACTCTGAGCACCTTCGCGTCGAAGGACTCATCGGGCCATGCTTCGACCTGCAGCCGCGCCTGTTGGCCGAGCTTTAGCCGAGAAAGTTCTTTTTCCGGAATCTGGATCTTGACGAGCAGCGGATCGAATTCTGAGAACCGGAACAGCTCCTGGTTCACGGTGACGTTCTCGGCAAGCTTGACGATCCGCTCAACGACGATACCGTCGAACGGCGCTCGCACATTCGTGTAGTCGAGCAAGATCTCGGTGCCCATGACCTCGGCCTCCGAAGACTCGAGCTGTGCGAGTGCGGTCTCATAGACTTCCCGGCTGATGATCTCGTTGTCGAACGCGGCCTTCGCTCGGTCGTGCGCCCGGGTGGAATCCTTCAAACGCACTTTCGCGATCTCTAGCTGGGCGCGAGTTTCGGTCTCGTCGATCCGAGCCATGAGATCGCCCTTCGTCAACCGCATCCCCTCTTCGGCCGCGAGCTCGACGATCGGCCCTTGGGTACGCGCTACGATCTGGATGTCGTTCTCCGCTTCCAAGCTTCCATTCGTTTCGAGAAATGACGAGACCGTCCGCCGTTCTATGGCAGCGACCTCGACCGGCACGGCCGCCGGAGCGCCTGCGGAATCGGCACCACCACCGGATCCGGGCCTGCCACCTTTCCCTCTCGCGCTCGCGCCTTTCTCAGAGGGTCCGCCCCCGTTCTCTTCACCTCCACAGGAGGTCATGAAGAGCATTGAGACGGCCATTAGGGTCGCCGCCAGTTTCGAAGTGTTCAGCATTTTTGGAGTGTCCTGGTCCCGCTACGCTTGGCGGACGACTTTGCCGAAGAATCGTCCGCAATCGTCTACGAGAGAATAGATGGTGGGAATGATGACGAGGGTCAAGAAAGTGGAGGTCGTCAGTCCGGCGAGAATGACCAATCCTACCGGAGCCCAGTTTCCTGCCCGGCCCTCCACACTACCGAGGAGTCCGGGAAATATCAGCGGTGCGACCATCGGAAACAGCCCGAGAACGGTGGTCATCGCCGTCATCAGAATGGGCCTTAGTCGGTGGCTTCCGCCCAAGACGATCGCTTCGTCGCGGTTCATCCCTTGCCATCGCAAGTGGTTGATGTGGGCGATCAACACGATCGCGTTATTGACGACCACGCCAATCAAGATGATGAGCCCCATATTCGCCATGTTGTCGAGCGGCTGATTCGTGAGCTTGAGACCGATCCCCACTCCGATGAAAGCGAAGGGGATGGCGAACATGATCGTAAACGGCTGCACGAAGCTCTCGAACAAAGCCGCCATGATGAGATAAATCAACATCAGCGCGAAAACCAGCGCGAAGATCGCACTCCCGAAATCGTCCTGGGCGAACCGGAAGCTCCGACCGAAGCTCCATTCATATCCTGGAGGCAAGCTGATCCCGTTCATGATGCCCCGCACTTGTCCCATCATGCTGAAGGAAGCCCCGGCCGTGTTCGTATTCGCGGTGATGCTGAGCTTGGAGAGCTTGTTCTCTCGTTCGATCGTCGAGGGGCCCTGGGTCATCTCGAAATCCGCCATGGAGCCGATCGATTGCGAGCTTCCACTAGAGAAGATCGGCATCTTCTTGAGCTGGTCGAGGGTCTCCCGATCTTCCTCACGGAACTGAACCACCAGGTCGACTTCACGATCATCGGCGGAGAGCCGGCTTACCGGTCGCGACGACAAGGCGTTCGAGATGGAAAACGCGACCGCCTGGGTCGACAGCCCGGTTTGGCCCGCGCGCTCCCGGTCCACGCTCACATGAATCTCGTCGGTCCCGCTGTCGAGAGAGCTGTCCACGTCTCGAGCCCAGGAAGTCTCCGACAGCGCTTTCACGACGCGCTCGGCGACGAGCTCTAGCACGGCCATGTCATCGCCTTTCAGATCGAGATTGACCCCAAAGCCACCACCGCCGGGGCCATGGCCTGAGCTTTGCGCGATCTTGAAATCGACGCCTGGAACCACGGGTAAAAGGTTTCGGATCTCGTCTCGCACCTCGCGTACCGGGCGCTGGGCTATTTCCTCGTCGAGGAGATAGATGTCGAACTTGCGGCCCCCCCGCCAGCCGCCCCGCGAGCGTCCTCCGCTCCGACTGTAGCGATAGACGACGTCGGAGATCTCGAGCTCGTCCCTCTTCTCATTGAGCAAGCTCGCGACCTGAGTGTAGAGCTCCTGGGTCTGATCGAGCGTGTAGGAGCGCGGCGTATCCACGTTGATCGAGATCTGCCGCGCCATCGTGCGAGGTGAGAACGTCCGCTCGATCGTGCCCAGCAAGAGGTAGGAACCGTAGAGCATTCCCACGATGGCCACGACGAACACGAACCGATGCCTCAAAGTGAACCCGATGACGTGACCGTAGCCTCTCGACAACGCGATGGCTAATTTGGGCTCGTCCTTCCTCTCGCCCCCCAAAAGTAACGTCGCCACCATGGGAACGACCGTCAATGCGACCAGGAGCGACGCGACCATCACGATGCAGATGGTGATGCCGACATCGAGCATGAACCGCATGAACCCGCCGCCGGTGGTGCCGAGAAAGATCATCGGGATGAACACGCACATCGTCGTCAATGTCGACGCGATGATCGGCATGGCGACTTCGGTCGTTCCTCGAAGCGCGGCCGTCTTCGGATCTTCTTTCAAGTCCGTGAAGTGTCGAGAGATCGACTCGATGACCACCACCGAGTTGTCGACGAGCATCCCGACCGCGAGCATGAGCCCCATCAAGCTGATGACGTTGAGCGTGGTCGAGACCACCCCCGCCTGGCGCAAGAAGTACAAGATGACGAAAGTCAGGATGATGGAGATGGGGATCGAGATGGCGACCAACGCCGTGGTGCGGACTTTCCGCAAGAATAAGAACAAGAACAGGACGGCTAAGACGCCTCCGATGAGACCGGCGTTTCTGAGCTGGCCCAACCCCTGTCGCACATCAATAGAAGAGTCCTGCAGAACACGAGTCTCCAAGCCCTCCGCCGCAGGCAATGCGAGCACGGCAGCGATCTCTTCTTTCGCCCCATCGACGACGCCGAGCAAGTTGGCCGTCGATGCTTTGTAAACGCTCAGCGTTACCGCTTCTTGGTCGTTGAGAAAGTTGTAGTCGTCTTGTCGCGGATAGGTATAAGAGACGTCCGCGATGTCCTTCAGCCTCACCCCAACCGCGCCCACGGGAAGCTGCTTGATCTCATCGACGGTGTGAAGCTGGCCCACCGCGCGGACAACGAGCTTTCGGGAGCCTTCCTTAATATATCCGCCGGACATGTTCACGTGATTGTTCCGAAGCACAGCCGTAACGTCCCGGGCATCGACCCCGGCCGCTTGCATCCGTGACGGCACCAGCTGGACTTGAACTTCACGCTTGCGAATCCCGCGCACCTCGACCGAAGCTACGCCTTCGAGGCGCTCGAGGCGCCGTTGAAGAACTTGCTCGGTGAACTCATACAAGCGCTCGCGTTCCCAATCGGCGCTCAAATGGAAGCGGTAGACCGGGATGTCGGTGCTCTGAAATCTCCGGATGCGGACTTGGCGTAGGTCGTCCGGAAGGAGATGGCGAACCCGGTCGATGCGGTCGCGCACTTCCACGGCGGCGAGATCCATATCGACGTTGTCTTTGAAGGTAATGTTGACGCTTCCCTCGTTCGCCGAAGCGGTGGCCGTCAGCGTCTCGATCCCGTTGATGGTCCCCATGATGTCCTCGAGAGGTCTAACGATGAGGCGTTCGACCTCATCGGGCGACGAGGAGTCGTAGGGGGCGCTCACCCACATACTGTTGGACGAAAAGCTGGGCATGAACTCGAGCGGCAGCCGAGTCAGCGAGAGATAGCCGAGCACGAAGATGCCGAGCACGATCATCGTCATGGTGACGCGCCTCTCGACGGCGAATCGCGCAATCGGGTTGATGTTCTCTTTATCGGTCAACGTGCCGGCCTCCACGGTTCTTGTCACGCTCCGCGAGCATCTCATCGAACCGCGCGTTTTGTTCTTCGGTCAAGACGGCGCGGATATCGTTACGAAATTGCGCTCGCAGGGTCTCGAACTCGAGCCGCGAGTCCTTCCAGAACTGGCGTGCGACCTCATGATTTTCGCTCATGGCTTGCTCGACCGCCACCGCTTGAGCGTCTTCCAAATCCAGCTCGCTTCTGAGCTTCTCCATCAAGCGTCGGCCGTGATCGCGATGATCGCGGCCTCCGCGGCGCTCAACGCGATCGCTGGAAAAAACCGACGGCACGAGTAGCAGACGATCGATGAGGATACCGGCGCCGATGCCGAGCACGAGGGTCGAGACCAGCGTTACCGACATCCACTTTCGGGCAGCTGTCACCATGTCGATTCTCCTTCGTGAATTTCCACTCGAGCTTAAGGAAGCTCGTCGGGAAACGGCTCGATAGCGATTGTGAGAACGGACTCGGAGCCCGCTTCAAGGGCGACCGGATCTCCAAGAGCTTCCAGCTCGATCTGTTGGATCGCATCGCCATCGGTCGATGAAACGACGAGGATGGCCGCGACCAGCATTGCCGCGGCCAATGGAACGAGGCCGAACGCGAGCTTCTTCCACTTCAAACAGGTCACGTAGCTGGCGAGAGGCTCGGTCGTACGAGCGCTTCTAGCCTCACGGAAGCGGACGATGAAGCCTGGGTCGGGCTCTATGTCAGGGAACGGAACCGATCGACACGCCGCGACGAAACCGCCACACTCGGTGCAAGCTTCGACGTGTGCCGCGACCTCACGAGCCTCTCCCGGCTCGAGCTCTCCATCCATCCACGCGGATAGCCGACTGTCAGTTTTTAGGCACTGCA
>JAJCXL010000225.1 GCA_029263435.1 Acidobacteriota bacterium
CGCTCTCGATTCGATGGTGACTTTCAACTCCGGCGAGACGGCGGTGGGTATGGCGTCTTGCGCTAGGTCGGCGAGCCCGGGACGCTCCATGAGCATCGTCATGACGATCTCCTCAGGCACCGATTCGACTAAAGACATCTATTGCACGATGAATGCCAGCTCTACTGACGCAGATCTCCAATGAAAACCCGCAAGTAGCCCATGGGCTGTCCACGCTGAAGCTACACTCGGCCTGAGAGTGAAGCGTCTTGTAGTGCGCCGGGCTACATCCGCCGGCGACGGACCCATCGTGGTCGGGCAACTGCGGTACACTGGTTGACGATGACTGAAAAATCGACGGCACGACCGGGGCGCAATCAACCTTGCCACTGCGATTCGGGTCGCAAGTACAAACATTGCTGCCTCGAGAAGGATGAGGCCGCGGAATCCGCGGCACGCGCAAAAGCGGCGGAGAAAGCTGCCGCTGAGGCCTCGAAGTCGGACTCGGAGCCCGACGCCGAGACGAAAACGCAGAAGAAAACACCGAAGCCTCAGACACACCAACCTTGGAAGGCAAACACCTCGAAGGGCTTCGTGCAAAAGACGCGGATGCCACGCAAAGTGGGCGGCGGCTAGAGTTAGGCCGCGGACGGGTAGTCGAAGATGCTCGCCGCAATCTTTGTAGCACTCACGACCCAAGCGGTCGTGGTGGAGAAAAATGTCGAAGCGGTCATGCGCGACGGCGTCGTGCTCAGAGCCGATATCTACCGGCCGGATAGCGACGACAAGCTCCCCGCTCTTCTGAAACGTACGCCTTACTCCAAGTCGGACCCCGACGAGATCGCTTTGTACCAGCGGCTCGCCAGCCGGGGTTTCGTCGTTGCCGTCCAGGACACCCGCGGCCGCTACACGTCGGACGGCGTCGCGGTTCCCCACGATGAAGCCCGTGACGGAGCCGACACCGTCCTATGGCTCGCGGGGCAATCTTTCGTCAACGGCAAAGTCGGGATGTTCGGCGGGAGCTACGAGGCCACGACCCAGCTGGCCGCGGCGTCGCTCCAACCCGAAGCGCTCAAAGCACTCTTCCCGTCATCTTCTTACGCGAGCCGCTACGACATGGTCTATCAGGGCGGAGCGTTCTACCTGCTCGACGGTCTCCGCTGGAACCTGGGCCAGGCGGTGGACGTGCGGCGGAGGCGGCTCGAGCCAACCGTCGATCGCGATGGACCCACGTGGCTGACCGACGAGCAATCGCGAAACGTCCGAGACCGCCTCGTGTGGCACTTGCCGCTCGACACCATGGAGGCACACGACATCCGTCAGGACGCACCCGGATATTTCGACATGCTGGAGCATCCGAGCTATGACGCGTTCTGGCACCGCTTCGACATCAGTCGACGCCACGACGCATTCAACGTCCCCGCTCTCCACCTGACCGGCTGGTATGACAGCTTGCTCGTCGGAACGCTCCGGAACTTCGAAGGGCTCGAAAGCCGAGGCGGACAGCGCCTCATCGTCGGCCCGTGGACCCACGCACGCCCCCGCCTGGACAGCACGAAGATAGGCGACGTGGATTTCGGACCGGACGCCGGGCTCGACTCCATCGCGCTGATGGAGTCGTGGTTCGACCGCTGGCTGGTGAACGAGAGTCCCGAGGCCGCATCGGAGCCACCCGTCGAGCTGTTCGTGATGGGCACGAATCAATGGCGCGATGAGACGACGTGGCCACTCGAGCGCGCGATCGACACTCCGTTCTACCTCGATGAGAAGAGCGCGCTCGGCCGCGAGGTTCCCGGAGCGGCCGGCATCGATCGCTTCGATTACGATCCTCGAGACCCGGTGCTCAGCCCGTCCTATGCCGGCTACTCTCGCGCTCCGATGGACACGCGCTCGATCCAAGCGCGAGAGGACGTGCTGGTCTACACATCGCCTCCGCTCGACGACCCGCTCGAAGTGACCGGCTATATCGAGCTCGTTCTTTGGATCGCGTCGTCGGCCCCCGACACCGACTTCACCGGGCGGCTCCTCGACGTGTTCCCCGACGGTTCTGTCCGCGCGTTGTCGGATGGCATTCTCAGGGCGCGCTACCGCAACGGCTTCGAACGCCCGGAGCTCCTTCGGCCCGGCGTCGAGACCGAGCTCAGAATCGAGCTCGGAGCGACCAGCAATGTGTTTCTGCCTGGACATCGCATTCAGCTCGAGGTCTCGAGCAGTAACTTCCCGCGCTACGATCGCAATCCCAACACGGGCCACGCGTTCGGAACGAGCGCGGAGCTAGCCGTCGCCAAACAATCCGTCTTTCGCGGGGGCGGACGGGCGTCGCGACTCATCCTTCCGGTGGTCCCGCAGCCCGATCCAGAAGCACGATTCTCCGCGGAGGTCTCAGCGACTCGGCTCTCGGAGTTTCATGAGAAGCTCACCGAGCGGCCTCACCGCGCGGGGACCGACGGCGGACGGGCGGTGGCCGACTATCTCGTAGAAACGCTCACCGAGGCGGGGCTAGAGGTCGAGGTCCACGAGTACTTTCCCTACCTGTCTTCACCTCGGTCGGTACAGATCGCGAGACTCTTACCCACGCCCTTGTCCATCAATACGCGCGAGCCCGCGGACCCGCGTGACCCGACGAGCTCCCACCCTGAGCTCGAGCCGGGCTTCGTCGGCTACTCCGCCTCCGGCACGGTCACGGGCGACGTCGTCTATGTCGGCTACGGACTCCCCGCCGACTACGAAGAGCTCGACGTAGACGTACGCGGAAAAATTGCCCTCGCCCGCTACGGCCGGAGCCACCGCGCGGTGAAGGTGCATACCGCACAGGAGAAGGGTGCTCTCGGCGTCATTCTTTACAGCGACCCGGAGGATGACGGCGCCGGGAGAGGACTCACCTGGCCGGAGGGGCCGTGGCGCGGCGACGAACAGATCCAACGAGGCAACGCCAAGTTCAGCTGGTTCTGGCATGGAGATCCGCTGACACCCGGTGAGCCGGCGACGCGCGATGCGCGAAGGCTTTCTCCGAAGACGGCGCCGACGCTGCCCTCGATCCCGGTCGCTCCTATTTCTGCCCGAGAGGCGGCCAAGCTTCGTGTCCCGGGAGCAACGGTCCGTTTGAGCGTGACCATGAACGACGGTGAGACCGCCATTCGAAACGTCATCGCCAAGATTCCGGGCACGGAGGTTCCGGAGCGATGGGTGATGCTGGGCACGCACCACGACGCGTGGACCTTCGGCGGCGTCGATCCGGGCTCAGCGGCCGCGAGCCTGCTCGAAGTCGCCCGTGCCCTCCAAGCTTCGACGGACACCGGCTGGCGCCCCCGACGCTCCATCGTCTTCGCGTTTTGGGACGCCGAGGAATACGGGCTCGTCGGCTCGACGGAGTTCGCGGAAGACCACATCGAGGAGCTTCGCGAGAAAGTCGCGGTCTACATCAACACGGACATGTACAACGGAACCCGCCTCGTCGCCGGGGGAACGCCGACCCTCCAAGACTTCGTCGAGACCCTGGTCGCCGACATGCCCGAGATCGAGCTCGTACAAGAAGAGCTCAACGCGCTCGGAAGCGGGGCGGATTTCGTTCCGTTCCAGGACTACGTGGGGCTTCCGACATTGTCCCTGGAGTTCTTGTTCGAAGGTGGGTGGGGATTCGGGACCTATCACTCGAACTACGACAGTCGGTATTGGATGACGAGGCACGGCGACACGGACTTCGAGCAGGGCGCTCTGCTCGCCCAGCTTCTAGGGAAAACCGCCATACGGCTCGCGACGGCCTCGGTTCTGCCGTATCGCTTCTCCTATTACGGGGGAAAGATGTCCGAGTTCGTCGATCTCGCGGAGTCGTGGGGTGACGGCACTCATCGGTTCGAGGCGCTTCGAGTCCGCGCGAAAGAGATCGAGCGCAAGAGTGTCGAGCTCGAGCGCCTGATCTCGGAGACCCGGACCCCGCTTCCGCCGGGGCTCAACGACGGGCTGATGCGGCTCGAGCACGCTTTGATCGACGAGACCGAGCCCGCCGATGAGCGGTGGTACCGCCACGTCATTTACGGTTGGAATATCTTCGCGCTCTACTCGGGCCAGCCCTTTCCGGGCCTCGCGGCGGCGATCACGCGCGGCTCCGACGCCGACATCGCCCGCGAAGCCGCCCGCATCGAACGCGCGTTGTCGCGTTTGGCTGCCGAGGTCGATGCTCTAATCTCGACGTTCTAGTCGCATCGAGCCCCCGTCTCAGCACCGATCGACGGATTCCGGGGCCTGCCATTTCGTGCCCAATCATCGACACCGTCTACCGTGAATCCGGCATTGATATCGGGAATCCACCCCATCCCCTCCCGGGGCATTTCGCGTTGAAATAGCCGAATGCTCGTGCGCCTTTCTTATCTGTGGGAGAAAGTGACTTCGAGCTATTGGTTCATCCCGACCTTGATGCTCGGCGGCAGCGCGGTGTTGTCGGTGGTCATGCTCGAGATCGACTATCGAGTGGGGCAGTCGCTGGCCAAACAGATCGACTGGGTGCACGCGGTCGGACCGGCCGGCGCTCGCGCACTGCTATCCGTCGTCGCAAGCTCCATGATCACGGTGGCGGGGGTCGTGTTCTCCATCACGATCGTCGTCCTGACGCTCGCCTCGTCCCAATACGGCCCCCGGGTCCTGCGGAACTTTTTCAGGGACATCACGACCTCGGCCGTGTTCGGAACTTTTCTAGCCACCTTTCTCTATTGCCTCCTGGTGCTGAGAGTCATCGACGATGACGACGGCACCCGCGTGCCCTACGGTGCCGTGAGCGTCGCTGTCGGCTTCGCGCTCGCAAGCTTGTTGGTGTTGATCTACTTCATTCATCACATCTCGACATCTATCCAAGCCTCCGCGATCGTCGAGGGTGCTTACAACGAGCTCCTCCCGTCCATCGACAGAACCTTTCCCGCTCGCGCAGGAGAAAACGCACCGACAGCGTCATCGAACAGCGCGCCGGAGTCCGCCGCGCACGTTCGCTCCTTCAAGACAATTCACTCGGGCTACATCCTTCGCATCGATGACGCGGGCGTGCTGAAGATCGCTACCGAGCATGATGCGCGGGTCGAGATCGTCGAGCGGCCCGGTGGGTTCGTCGTAGAGGGGGCGACGCTCGCCACGGTCCACTCGAAAGAAGAGGTCGACGACGAGGTCCTCGAAGATCTCGCTCAGTTGTTCATCATCGGCCCCGAGCGAACCCCCCATCAAGACGTACTCTTTGCCTTTCGACAGCTCGTGGAGATTGCGGTGCGATCCCTCTCCCCGGGCGTGAACGATCCTTTCACCGCTCTTCTCTGCATCGACTATCTCGGGGCCGCGCTATGTAAAGCCGCGGAACGCGACGCGCCGCCGTCTCATCGTCACGACGAGAACGGCATCCTCCGCCTCAAAGCCGAGCCGATTCGCTTTGGCGAGCTCGCGGACGCCGCATGGGATGAGATCCGGCACTACGGCGCAGCGGATCCTCAGGTGTCGACGCATTTGATGGATTCGATGAAGACGGTCGCAAAGAGGGTGGTTTCCGAAGAGAGCCTGAAAGTGGTGCGCGACCAAGCGGGTCACTTGATGGAGGACTGCCGGGATAAGTTGATTGCAGCGCACAAGCTCGCGGCATTGGAAGAAAGCTTCGTGCAGTTGCAAGGCGCCACGGTGTCCGCATGAAGTCCAGAGAGTGTCGGAGGCGGCGATGAGGGTACCAGTTCGCTCGGCCGCGCTCCCGTGGGTCGGCGTCGCAGTCGCGCTCGTCATCGGCGCGGGTTTGTTGATCCCAATTGTCGCGGTCTCCTGGCTAGCACCCAAAGCTCGGGAGATGGCAGTCGAGCGACTCGAAGAGCGCTTCGACGATGTACGACTCGACAGCCTCGAGCTGCAGCCCTACTCGGGGTGGAGCATCCTCCCGACGATGTCCGTCGTGGGAGAAGGGCTGTCGATAAGACTTCCGCGTCGAGACGACGCGCCTCCGTTCATTCAGATATCGAAGTTCACCGTCGATGTGAGCTTGTCCGGGTTGTTTCGCGATCCCGTCCGGATCCGCAACTTGAGGATGGATGGACTCGTCATTCAAATACCTACGGGCGACGACGACTCCGACGGCGACTCCGACAGCGACGACTCCGACGACGACTCCGACCGGAAAGACGAAGCGCCGCCCGCCTTCGTCATCGAAGATCTCGTCGCCGACGGCACTATTCTTCGCATCCTTCCGGATAATCCGGACTCGGAGCCGCTCGTCTACGACCTCCAAGAGCTGTATGTCGCCTCGGCAGGACTCGGTGAGCCCATGGAATACGACGCCGTTCTCCAAAACGCGAAGCCGCCGGGGCGGATCGTCTCCACCGGGCGGTTCGGCCCTCTACGACTCTCGGATGTGGGAGCGAGTGAGGTCTCCGGCGACTACACCTTCGAGCGCGCCGATCTAGGCGACTTCGGCGGTATCGGTGGCACGCTGTACTCCGAGGGACGCTTCGAGGGCATTCTGTCACGACTCGAGGTCAAGGGCTTCACCCAGACGCCGGACTTCTTGTTGAGCTCCGCCGCTCACCCGATCTCACTCGAGACCAACTACGAGGCCATCGTCGACGGCACCAACGGCGACACATTTCTCACACCGGTCCTCGGCGTCCTCGGCGAGTCACCCATCCACACGAAAGGTGGCGTCTTCAATCAACCGGGCACGGACGGCAAGACCGTCTGTCTCGACGCGTCTGGAGACCATGGACGCATCCAAGACTTTCTCTATCTAGCGATGGGCTCCGAGCCGCCTCTCATGACCGGCGATATCCGTTTCGCATCCCTGATAATGATTCCGCCGGGAGACGAGGACGTGATCGACAAGCTCGTGCTCGACGGTGAGTTTCTCATCGATGCCGCCCACTTTTCCGACGCCTCGGTGCAGAAAAAGATTGAGGGACTCAGCGAGACCGGACGCGGTCTCGACGATGCCGAGGGCGCGGTCGAGGATCTCAGAAAAGAGCGGGTGCTCTCGAGCATGCACGGCGCTTTCGAGCTGGAAGGGGCGGTCATGCGTTTGACCTCCGTGTCCTTCGTCGTCCCCGGCGCGAGCGTCTCCCTTAGCGGCACCTACGACCTTGCGGCCAAGGAGATCGATTTCAAGGGAGAGCTTCGCCTCGACGCCAAGCTCTCCGAAACGACCTCGGGAATCAAGTCTTTTCTTTTGAAGATCGTCGACCCGATATTCTCCAGAGACGGGTCGGGAGCGGTCATCCCGATCAAGATCAGCGGCACGCCCGACGAGCCCTCCTTCGGCGCCGATCTGGGCCGGGTCATCACTCGCAAACAAGTGACCGAGCCGATGCCGGACAGCGAGCGGATGCGGTTTCGAAAGACCATCCCCACCTGCCGGGACCGGTTGGGACCCGTGGTCGAAGTAAATGAGTAGCGACCGGAAGGACGAGCCCAACGAAGGGACGAAGCCGCCGACGGGGCTCATTTCCAAGCTTCAACCGAGCTCCGGCTCCGAAGATGCGGTCGATCTAGAGACCGCGGCGCGAGCCGCGCTGGTGGGCTTGTTCGTCCTTGCCTCACTTTACACGGTGGTTTTCGCGCGCGACTTGCTGCTCCCGATCACCGCAGCGATCTTCCTCAAGCTGGTACTCAACCCTTTGGTACGGAGGCTCCGTCGGTGGGGAATCCCCGAGACAATCGGGGCCGCGTTCGTGTTGCTGGGGACGCTCTCCGCCGCTGCTTTTATCGTTTACGAGCTCTCGGTTCCCGCCAACGATTGGGTCACCCGGGCACCCGTCATTTTGCAACGGGCCGAGCTCAGCGTGCGTCACGTCAAGAGGTCGGTCGAAAACGTCAGCCGCGCGGCCGAGCAGGTCGAAAAGCTCACCGACGTCGACTGCCAGTCCAAAGGGGATTCGGTCGATCTCAAAGGCCCCAATCTCACGGCCCTCCTGATTCAAAGTACGCAGAACTTCGTCGCGATGGCGGTGGCGACAGTCGTCCTCCTCTATTTGATGCTCG
>JAJCXL010000226.1 GCA_029263435.1 Acidobacteriota bacterium
AGTGATGCGACGGTTGTCTTTATTGCCGGTGAAGCCGGCCGCGACGAGTCGCTCGAACGCGTCGTCGTGCTCGACGAGGACTCCGGTGGTCTCCAAGATCGACAGCGCTTCATCGACGATGCGCTCGATGAGCGACGTCTCGAGGATCTCCATCCGCGCTCTCATGTGCGCTTCCGCTCCGGATCGAAAAAAGGCAACGCCGCGACTTTGGCCTGGGCGCGACAGCGGACATACTCGACGGTGAACTCGAGATCGAGAGGCGTTCCGGGCGCTTCGTAACCGCGATCGACCGTCGCGAGCGCGAGATACTTCTTGAGTAGCACCGACCAGCCGTGACTCGTCGCTTTGCCGACTTGTCTGCCTCCCGCGTAGATCGGCACACCCTCTCGGGACGCTTCGTTGGGGATCTCGGGCGCCAGACCTTCACGCTCGAACAACCGCTCGATCTCCCGAAACGAGACTTCGAGCCCGACGAAGAACCGTTCCGGGCCCCGCTGCTTCTCTTCGACGAGCGCTCGCTTGCCGTTGAAGGCGGGCTTCTTGAGATGCACCGCCCAGCCGAGGTTGATCTCGTAAGGGGTCGACTTTTGTGAGTCGATGAAAGTCTTCTCGGCGTTCCAGAAGTCCACGTCGATGAGAGGAAACCCCGCTTCGAGCCGGGTCCGGTCCAAAGCGAGTAGACCCGCGGGCTCGAGGCCGTACCCCTCGCCCGCATCGATCAGTACGTCCCAGAGCTTGGGCGCTTCATGCTTGCCTACCCAAAGCTCGTAACCGAGATCGCCGGTATAGCCCGTCCGGGTCACGACCGTCGGGATGCCGCCAAGCTCCGTCTGCTGCAGCCGAAAGAAGCCGAGCTTCGATAAGTCCGCGCTCGAGACCCGGGCGAGGATCTCCCGAGCCAGAGGTCCTTGAAGAGCGAGCGCTCCGTAGTCCTCCGAGACTTCGTCGATATCGACGTCCATGCCCGAGGCATTCAGATCGAACCACGACAGCGCCGGCTCCGCGGCGGTCGCACGAAAATGGTTCTCGTCCAGGCGTTGAAAGCACCCGTCTTGCATCACTTTTCCATCCTCGTCGCACCAGGTGGCGTAGAGAACTTGGCCTACCTGACAGCGCGCGGCGTTACGCGTGATGAGTCGGTCGACGAGGCGAAGCGCGTCGGGTCCCTTGAAGTCATATTTGAAGAGAGGCGACACGTCGATGAGACCGGCGCCGTTTCGAATGGCGTGATATTCGGGGTCGTGAAAATCGTCATAAGCGTTCGCCGCGAAGTAGCCGGACCACTGCTTCCACCGCATGCTGGTGCAAAGCGCTGACGTCTTCTCGTGAAACGGGGTACCTACTGCCATCGTCGGTTCGAGTGTACTTTGCGTCCTGCCCACATTGCAATATGATGACCCACTATATGGGCACGCCGTACGACGTCATCGTCATTGGAGCCGGACATAACGGTCTGGTCAACGCGGCCTACATGGCGCGCGCCGGACGCCGGGTGCTCGTTCTCGAAAAGCGTGAGATGGTCGGCGGCGCCACCGTCACCGAGGAGATCATCCAAGGGTTCAAGTTCTCGGTGTTCTCCTATGTAGTGAGCCTTCTTCGCCCCGAGATTATCGAGGAGCTCGAGCTTCCCAAGCACGGCCTCCAGCTCCTCGCACTCGACGGGACCTTCACGCCGCTCCCCGATGGCAACTACCTCGCCCGGTGGCACGACGGCGAGCGCACCCGTCAAGAGATCCGGCGCTTTTCCACCCGCGACGCCGACAATTACGACCGGTTCGGGCTTCATATGCACCACATGTCCCGGGCGGTGCGTGAGATCTTGATGATGCGCCCGCCCGAGCCGAGCTCACTCAAGCCCTCCGATCTCGCGGGGATGGGGGAGCTCGCCAAGCACTTCAAGGGCTTGGGAAACAAGAAGTTCTACGATCTCGTGCGACTCATGACCGCGAGCGCGACGGACTACCTGGATAGGTGGTTCGAGTGCGATCCGCTCAAAGCGACGATGTCCGCGAGCGGCATCATCGGCACGTTTCTGAGCCCCCGCTCGCCCGGATCCGCTTACGTGCTCCTTCATCATTATATGGGAGAGATCGACGGGGTCTCGCGCTCATGGGGTTTCGCCAAGGGCGGCATGGGCGCGGTCGCGAACGCACTCGCTTCCGCGGCGACGAGCTTGGGCGCCGAGATCCGCACCGGAGCCGGCATCGAGCGCGTTCTCGTCGACAACGGCCGCGCGGTGGGTGTCGTGCTCGAAGGTGGTGAAGAGATCCGCGCGAGCCAGGTCGCATCCAGTCTCGACCCCAAGCGGACGTTCTTGAAGCTCATCGACGAAGCCGAGCTTCCCGCCGACTTCGTCGAAGGTGTGCGGCGATTCAAGATTAGAGGATCGTCCGGGAAAGTGAACCTCGCGCTGTCGGAGCTACCCAACTTCACCTGTCTTCCGGGCGACGGCCCTCACTTGCGGGGATCCATATCGATCAGCCCGAGCATGGCTTATCTGGAGCGCGCCTATGACGAGGCGAAGTTCGGGCGTTTCTCGAGCCGCCCCTACATGGACATCTTGATCCCCTCGACGATCGATCCTTCGATGGCGCCCCCGGGAAAACACGTCATGTCGATCTTCGTCCAATACGCGCCCTACCAGCTCAAAGACACGACGTGGGAGGACCAACGCGAGGCGTTCGGCGATGCGGTCATCGACACGCTCTCGGAGTACGCCCCCAATCTCAAGAACGCCATCATCGGACGCCAAGTCGTCTCGCCCTGGGACATGGAGCAAAAGATCGGATTGACCGAGGGAAACATCTTTCACGGTGAGCTCACTCTCGATCAGTTGTTCTTCCTCCGGCCGGTCGCGGGCTGGGCACAATTCAAGACTCCGCTCCACCAGCTGTTCTTGTGCGGCTCCGGCGCGCATCCAGGCGGCGGTGTCATGGGCGCCCCGGGAAAGCTCGCCGCGGTGGAGATGCTGAAGTCGTCATGACGCAAGTCATCGTCATCGGGGCCGGACACAACGGGCTCGCCGCCGCCGCCACCCTAGCGAAAGCGGGCATGGAGGTGGTCGTGCTCGAAAAGCGCGACGCCGTCGGCGGCCTCACGAGCACCTACGAGTTCGCGCCCGGATTCCACGCCTCGGTCGGCCCCGATCTCGTCGGGCTGTTCTCTCCCGCCGTGGCGCGTGATCTCTCCTTGTCCGAGCACGGCTTGGAAATGCTCGCGTTGGACCCGGTGGCTTTCGCGCCGGAGACAGACGGTCCCGGTTTGGCTCTGTGGCGAGACGCGGATAAGAGCGTCGCGGAGATCCGGCGACTTTCGGCGAAGGACGCGGAGGCATTTCCGCGCTTCCAAAGCCTCGTCGCTCAGATCACTGGATTCATCGAGCCCTTGCTCGAAAAGCCTCCCTCGACGCCGGACATCCGCACCGGCGCCGACATCGTGGAGATGTTGAAGCTGGGCTTGGGCTTCAGAAAGCTCGGCAAAGCCACGATGCACGAGCTGTTGCGGGTGGCGCCGATGAGCATCTCTGATTTTCTGGACGAGTGGTTCGATAACGACCTTCTCAAAGGACTCCTTGCGGGACCGGCACTCGAGGGCACTTGCCTCGGACCACGTTCGCAAGGCACGGCGGCGCTGTTTCTCTATCAACGTATGGAAAAACGCGCTCAGCTGGCGAAAGGCGGCGCGGGCGGCGTCGCCGAGGCGTTGTCTCGCGCCGTCGTCGCGGCGGGAGGGACCGTCCGCACGGGCGCAGCCGTCTCGACGATCCGCGTCGAGGACGGACGCATCCGGGGAGTCACGCTGGAAAACGGCGAGAGCCTCGACGCGTCTTTCGTCCTCTCCGCCGTGTCGCCTCGGCGAACGTTTCTCGAGCTGTCCGACCCGTCGGACCTGCCGCCGGGCTTCGTGTCCGAGATTGCGCGCATCCGCTATCGAGGCGTGACCGCGAAGCTCAACCTCGCGCTGTCGAAGCTGCCCGATTTTTCAGGCCGCACCGAAACGACCTCGCATCTGGGAGGCGTCTTTCACGTGGGTCCGAGCCTCGACTATCTGGAGCGTGCCTACGACGCGGTCAAGTATGGCGAAGAGTCGGAGCACCCGTTCCTTCAGGCCGTCATCCCAACGGTGTCGGATCCAAGCCTCGCTCCGGACCGCCAACACGTCATGAGCGTCCTCATTCAGTTCGCGCCGCTGAGCGCGACGGCCAGCGAGGGGCGGGTCGCGCGCATCGTCGAGTTGCTGAGCAGGTTCGCGCCGAATTTGACGAGCACCGTCGTGGGCCATGACCTATGGCTTCCATCGGATTACGAAGCGAAGCTCGGTCTGCCCGAAGGCAGCTTTCATCACGGCGAGATGGCGCTCGATCAGATGTTCTTCATGCGGCCGGTCCCCGGCTGGGCCCGCCACGAGACGCCCCTCGACGGTCTTTTCCTCGGAGGGCCGGGGTGCCATCCGGGGGGCGGCACCACAGGAATGCCGGGCGTGGGCGCGGCCCGAGCGCTCCTCGATCGCCGGTAGCCGACTCGCCTTGCCTCCGGTCGCCGGTATCCTTGACATTCGATCCAGTCAAATGTCAAACTATTCACACTCAAAAATGGTGCCCAACCACCCGGGCCGGAGACGCTGCGGGGAGCTAGTTGCTGCGTCTCTCATGGCCTCGCTGCTACTCGTCCAATCTCTGTCTGCCTGGGCTCTGCCCGCCGCCGAGACGACGATCGAGCACGAAAAGCTCCGCTGCTGGCCGGATGACGAGCACGTCGTGCTGCGCACCACGGTAAGCCCTTCTCGAGACGTCGCCAAAGTCACGTTTCACTTTCGTTGGGACCGCCACGGCGACTGGTACTTCGTCCCCGCGACCGAAGAGCCGCCCGGAATATGGACGGCGGTGATGCCCAAAACCGCCCCCGGAACGACCGGAACCGTCTATTACGCCGAGGTGTTGACCTCAGACTACACCGCGACCCGTACCGACGAAGTTCGGGTTCCCGTGAGAAACAAAGACGCTTGCAACCCGGCCCCTACGGTTTTCTCAGGCGATCCGGGAACCACCGTCGGAGCCACCCAGGCCAACGGCTTTCAAGTCCCGCCCGGGTTCCAGGACGGCGGGATTGGTCGATTCATCGGCGCCGACGGCGTGACGTCGACCGTCGCGACCGGCGGAGGCATTGGCAAGACCCCGATCATCATTGGTGCCGTCGGAGCGGGCGCCGCGGGCGCCGTTCTAGCGCTCAGCGGAGGCGGAAACGATCCGGCCCCTCTACCGCCTCCTATCGGGATGACGACCACCACGGCGACCGGCGGCGGCGGGACGACCTCTACTAGTGTTGTCATCACCACCACCACGACCGTCGGCGGGGGAAGCGGCGCGACGACCACGGTAGGCGGCGTCACGACCACCACCGTTTCCGGCGGCACGACGACAACCGTCGTCGGAAGCTCTACCACCACCGCAGGTAGCTCAACGACGACCACAGCGGGGAGCACCACGACGACCGCCGGTAGTACCACCACCACCGCCGGAAGCACCACCACCACGGCGGGTAGCACCACGACGACCGCCGGAAGCACCACCACGACGGCGGGAAGCACCACGACGACCGCGGGCAGCACGACCACCACGGCGGGAAGCACCACAACCAGCTCGCCCACCACGACGACGAGCGTGCCGACGACCACGACGAGCGTCCCAACCACGACCACTAGCGTCCCCACCACCACCACGACTGCGGGTGCGGCATCCGTTAGCCTCTCGAAGAGCGCCACCCCTAATCCTGTCTCTCAAGGCGGGAGCACGACGTTTCG